>JALOMS010000417.1 GCA_025455345.1 Thermoflexibacter sp.
CACCATTTTGTTACCCTTTACTTTTCCTAATTGAAAAAGCACTTTAGACGAATTCGAGTTGTCTATGATTTGCATATTATTACAAGACGCCAGTCTAGCGCGGCCGCCAAAGTCAAGTTTATATTTTTTGAGGAAATTGATGACAGCAATAATGTATTAAGTGGATTATTTAAAAAATCTGCAATTTTTTATTCTAATGTCTTTGATGATGTAAGCACTTTGAATCATCGCTTTAATGAAACTCAATTAGATATATCTTTTTCAAAAAGGTATCATGACTTTCTTGATTCTCCTAAAAATATGCAAGGAACGCATAAAATTATGAGTTTTCGTTTTTTAGAAATTAAACTTCAATTGCATTTTATTTCAACTTTAAATCCTAATTTTGACTTTATTCCTTCAAATATCAGATGGCGTTTTGATGAATTTCTAAAACAGAAAAATAGAAATTTAATAAACCCAAATGTAAAAAAAATTATTAAAGAAATCACGGATGAAAAATATACCAATAAAGGGATAGGAGATAGAATATCATACTCGGAAAAATCAATTGTAAACTATTTAGAAAAGATTATTTTATCACTATTTGCAGATAAAAGAGAAAATTTACAAAACAACTATGATTCCAATTTAAGTATTGAAGAAAAAGTAAAGTTTTTTTTGGAAGAAAATGGAATGGATACTAAGCCAATTTATGAGTTGTATGAATTAATAGATAAGATTACCCAAGTCCAAGATTATAGCAATCTTATTAATATTGAACAATATAGCGACGAGCTAATTAAAATATTTGAAATTATCAACGATAATCCATTTTTAAACATATTTTCATTTGAATGGTATAATTTAAGCAGTGGTGAAAACGCCTTTTTGAATATTTTTGCTCAATTTTTCTCTATACAGAAAGAATTAAATAAGCAGTGCAGTAATCTAATCATGCTCATTGATGAAGGCGAACTTGGCTTACACCCGCAGTGGCAGAAAAAATATCTGCAAAATATCTTAACCGTTCTCCCTCAGATATTTAAAGACAAAAAGTTGCAATTTATCCTCACTTCTCACTCTCCTTTTTTGGTGTCGGACTTGCCGAAAGAGAATGTGATTTTTTTAGAAAAGGATAAGAAAACAGGGCTTTGTAAAGTTTCAGACCTTAAAAGTCATGCACAAACCTTCGGGCAAAATATTCATACGCTATTTGCGGATAGTTTTTTTATGGATAAAAATGGTGGTTTAATGGGTGAATTTGCAAAGGAAAAATTACAAAAAGTAATTGATTTTATCAATGGAATCCCTAATGAAGTAGTTGCTGATGACAAAACTGCACAGAAATACATTGATTTGATAGGAGAACCTATTTTGCAAAGACAGCTACAAAAAAAGTTGTATGAAAAGCAAATTAAAAACTTAGCAAAATCTCAAAAAATAGAACTGTTAGAAAAACTTTTAGCCCAAGAGAAAGATGATAGCAATTAATCCACTTAATATCATAGAGATAGCGCAAACACATTATCAGGCAATTAGAAATTATTTGGCTAATGATAAAAAAGATAAGAAAAAATTAGACAAAATAAATCAAAATATTAAAACTCATTTTGGAGAAGCATATAATTTAGAGAAAATCATCTTAGCAACACCAAGAGAGCTAAAAGAGTTGGCTATTGAAGAAAACAAAAACAAATCTGTTTTTAAAGAAAATTATTATAACTATTTAAGCAGTAATAAATTTTATACTATTGATAACCAATATTATAGAGGTAGTAATATCATAGAAAGTTTAGGCATTAGAGTTTGTCCTTATTGCAATCGCAATTTTATTTACAACCTAAACAAAAAGAGAGCTACCTACCAATTAGACCATTTTTATTCGCAAACCCATTTCCCTTTTCTAGCCTTGTCTTTTTTTAATTTGATTCCTTCATGTGTTACTTGTAATGGGTTGTTAGAGAAAAAAGATAAGGAAGTAAAAGTTAATCCGTATGATGAAATGTTCCCTTTTGAGAAAATTCGCTTTGAGTTAAAAATCTTAAAACCAGATTTTTACTACAATAAAGACAGTTTTGATATTGTATTTGATTTATCACATCTAAACCCACAACAACAAGCAGACTTTCAAACTAATATAGATATTTTTCATCTTGAATTGCACTATAAAACTCATAAAAGTTATGTTTTGCAACTTATCCAAAGAAATCTCACTTATTCAGAGGCTTATATACAAGAATTATATGAAAAATTTGGTGGAACAGTTTTTGAAAATAAGGAACAAATTACAGGCTTTATCAATGAAAATATTGATAAAAATTTCTACCTCCGCCCCCTTTCTAAACTCACCCACGACATAGCGAAGGAATTGGGTTTGATTTGAGGGAGATAGGTAAAATTGTCTAATCTGGTCTTTCCACTATCAATTGACAAGAAAAAAAGGTTTTATCCCAAGTAAATAGCTCAAAAATCAATTCTTTTGATTCATTTTGAAGGTAATAAAATTTGTGCTTTTCGTTTCCTAAGTTCAGCTTATTTGCCCAAACATCAAATATCTCTTGGGAAATATCCTTGGCAGAATAATAAGATTCATTTTTAGATTTGACTTTTAGCCTCATTTCTATCATAAAAGGTGTTTGTGTTTCATTGATGTCATTCTTTTTTATTTGATAAATACTTTCTGTAAAACTCATTTTTTCAAACGCCTTTCTTGTTTTATGAAAAATAACATCTAATTCAGGTTGAATCCCTTGCAATTTTATTTCTTTCCATCTATTGATAGGATTCCAAAACAAGAAATCCTCTCTAAAAATACCTGTAATTGTTCCACTGGCAATGGTTCTGCCGCCTTCTTTGAGGTAAAAGTTCTGCCCAACCCAAAGCCTTCCTATTTGAAAGCAAGGATAAGCAAAATCCATATATACATCTACTAATGTAGCAGGAAAACATATTTCTTGGTTCTTATCAGCAAATGCTCTAATAATTACATCATGTACCGAGTAATCTGGCTCAATTCTATGAAAATGTGGGCTATAATTCTTAAAGAAAGGTGTATTTCTGCCTCCTTCTTCGGTAGATAATACATAAATTTTTGCAGTAACTTGAAATTGTTGCTCTTTTTCTGGCATAAGGTGTTTTTTCTGATTCGCAATTTAGAAAAAAACAAAATATTTTGTAGATTTTGGGAGTTAGGGAACTAAGCCTTCTTGTTTTCTATCTCGATAATACAAATTGCCTAAATTCTTCTAATTCTTTGAGTTCCTGAGCTACAAATCTATCAAAAAGTCTATCCCCTACCTGACTTCTAAGGGCGGAAATCCCTACGTCTATCAATCGGAAACCTTGGGCAGTGAGCAAGATATTATCAAAGGGTTGCCCTACCATATCCGAAGGGCGGCGCAAATCTCTATGCACAAAGCCCGCTTGATGTAGTGCGGAGAGTTCATCTTCTAATACCTCTAACCAAAGTTCACGCTTTTCGTATTCATACGCCCGAAAATCCATAGGATAGACGCGCTCCATCACCAGCATTTCTGCCTCCTCATTGAGTTCGTCCAATCTGACGAACTTCACTATCAAGTCATTGACCTGATTGGCAAACTTCATTTTCTCTGCTTCTGAGCCTATGTCTGACCTTGTATCTCCTGCAAATATTTTTCCTACTTCGCTCTCTGTCAGTGCGATAACCGTATTGTTTGCCCCAGAGGAGAGTGTGCGAGGGTAGTGTTTTTTCATATTTTATACTCTGTATATCATTAGAATATCTGTATGCAAGATAGAAAAAAATAGGAATAGTTAGGTAAATTTGAAAAAAGAAAAACCGCATACATGGAACTACTCTATATTTCTTCGACAGATAACACAAAAATTGTTGCAGTAAGTTGAAATTGTTGTTCTTTTTCTGGCATAAGGTGTTTTTTATGATTAGCAATGTAGAAAAAAATGGAATATTTTGTAGATTTGAGAGAAAAGTAAAATGTAATTCTTATAAATATGATTTTAGAATTATTGAAACAAATCTGTACCGAACTTGACAAGCAAAATATTCTCTACATGGTTTCTGGAAGTTTGGCATTGAATATTTATGCCACACCACGAATGACCAGAGATATTGATATTATCATAGAATTAGCAGAGCAAGATATTGATAAGTTTATGCAAATTTTCAAAGATAATTTTTATATTTATCAACCTTCTGTCGAGGAGGAAGTTAGACGAAAAGGTATGTTTAATGTGATAGATAACAGAACTGGTTATAAAGCAGATTTTATCATACTCAAAGATACTGAGTATAGACAATTGGAGTTTGGAAGAAGGAAAAGAAACGCCATTTTGGGTTTTGAGGCATGGATAGTGGCAATAGAAGATTTGATTATTTCTAAGCTAATATGGACACAAGAATTGCAGAGTAACAGGCAGTTAGAAGATATTAAAAACCTACTCGATAATCCAAGTGTGGACAGAGAATATCTAAAACTTTGGTGCAAAAAATTGAATCTAAACACCTTTCATTTATTCTAAAATATGAATGACACTACGGAAGAAGCAAGAAAAAAGCAATTGGAAATTATCTTTTCTAAAACGCCAGAGGAGCGATTTATGATGGGTATAGAAATGATAGACTATGTACGCATGGTAGTAGAAAATAGCATTAGGGCAGAAAATCCAAATATATCGCCCGTAGAACTGAAAATTGCCGTTTTTAAGAGGTACTATGCACACGAATTTTCCCAAGAAGAAATCGCAAGAATAGAGGAAAGTATGCGAAAATATTATTTAAGGGTATCTGATAATTCATAGCACTTGTCTAAGAGTATTTTTTCACTACTAAGCCACAGTCCACGAAGGGTTTTATAAGTTAAGTAAGTGAGCAAAAATAACCGCCCCAACCCCAGCCCTTCCCCGAAGGAGAAGGGAGCTAAAATACAGATTTACAGCAAGTCTTTCCCCTCTGGGG
>JALOMS010000418.1 GCA_025455345.1 Thermoflexibacter sp.
TAGATAAGTTTAAAATATTGAGAAAATTCTACTAAGTAAGCAAAAATCAATACTGCAATTCCTAATGTTAGAACTTTGGCTTTCAAAAAAGTTTGTAAAAAACAATAAATTAAAATTACTACTAAAAAATCACCTACGACTGGTCGTACAAAACTATCTCGTACAAATATTGCAATGAAACCTTCTATCAAAAAAAGCAAAATAGTCAGAATGAAGTAATTCTTTTGAAAATAAAGATTCATAGTTTTCAAGTTTTCTGTTTAATTAGCATATTTATTTATAAAATTTACCAAAACATATTAAATAAATATAGATTTGGCTAAATTTATCATTGAAAAATTAATCAATTACGCTTTACTTAAAATTAACAATTTTAATTTTATGATAAAAAAATTACTCTATATCGAACCTGCCACTTATCAGACTGATATTGGGCTACTGATACTAAGAATAGCTTTTAGTTTACTCATGATGCGTTATGGTTTACAAAAAATAGAAAATTACACTGAATGGTCTGGTGGTTTTTTAAGTTTTTTAGGGTTAGGAGGGGCTATATCTCTTGGTTTAGTTATTTTTGCAGAGTTCTTTTGTTCTATTTTAGTATTATTAGGTACATTTACGCGCTTTGCATTGATTCCCCTGATTATTACAATGTTAGTCGCATTTTTTCAAGCACATGCCAATGATACTTTTGATGTAAAAGAACATCCTTTAGTTTTTTTGTTTCCCTATATTACTTTATTATTTGCTGGAGCAGGTCGCTATTCTCTTGATTTTATGATGTTTGGCAAGAGGCGGAAAGATTATTAATCTTATTCGTGGTATATACCTCAATGATAATTTGCTAATTATCCAATAATAAATAACTAATTTTATGAAAACAACGCATAAATCACTTTTAGGTCTAATATGTTTTTTACTCTTATGGAGTATATCTATTTTGCCTATTTTTGCTCAAAAAGATTTTCAAAAACGCCTTCAAACCAAAATGATTCTTGCCAAAGATGGAGAAGTGATAGACATAGAAGAGGGTAACTTTTTATTGACAGCAAGCCTTTCTTTGGACAATAAGAAAAATATTACTATTAGAGGCAAAGGTATGGACAAAACTATCCTTTCGTTTAAGGGGCAAGTAGAAGGGGCAGAGGGTATCAAAGTTACAAATGCCGAAAATATAGTTATTGAAAACTTGACCGTGCAAGACACAAAGGGAGATGCTATCAAAACGCAAAGTGTAGCGGGCATTAGTTTCAAGAATGTAAAGACAGCGTGGACAGGTAAGCCCAATAAGAAAAATGGAGGTTATGGATTGTATCCTGTCCAATGCTCTAAGGTATTGATAGACAATTGTGTAGCGATAGGGGCTTCGGATGCGGGAATTTATGTGGGGCAATCTCGCGAGATTGTAGTAAAAAACTCTAAGGCTTATCATAATGTTGCAGGTATAGAGATAGAGAACTCTATTAATGCAGATGTATTTGACAATGAGGCATATCACAATACAGGTGGAGTTTTGGTTTTTGACCTACCAGATTTGATTCAGAAAAAAGGCGGCAACGTAAGAGTATTTAGAAACAAAATTCATGATAATAATTTGCCTAACTTTGCCCCTAAAGGGAATATAGTTGCTAAAGTCCCTGATGGAACGGGCATTTTGATTTTGGCGACTAATAATGTGGAAATATTTGATAATGAAATTATTAATAATAAGTCCATAGGCACAGGAATTATTAGCTATTATATGACAGAAAATCCTATCAAAGACGATTCCTACTACCCGTATCCTACGGGAATTTATATCCATGATAATCTGTATCAAAGAGAACCCGTAAGACCTACAAGTAAGGGGAGAATGGGACAGATGTTCCGCTTTAAACTCAAATTTGGGAAAGATGTCCCTCATATCTTGTATGATGGTATCATAGACCCCAAGACCAAGAATGAGAAGGGAGAACTCAGAGATGAAACACGTATTTGTATTCGCAACAATAAAAATCAATCTTTTGCGAATATTGACGCAGAAAATGACTTCAAGCAAATCTCGCGTGATGCTATGCCTTATAGCTGTGAGTTAAAGAGTCTGAAGGTAGAAAATAAGTAGTTTGTTGAGCTAACCCTTACTTACTATTTTGCGTTTTATGTTTCATGGAAACCCAATTCAAAATACTCAAAAATTCATCGATAATAATGGAAAAAAAAGTTGCTCTTATCTTATTCATGTTTGTGTATTTGTCAATCGCCAAAGCGCAAAATAACAATGATAAAATAGAAGTCATTACTACTGGATTTTATACTCACTTTGTAGGAAAACTTAATAATCAAGCGATTACAGTCGACCTTATGAACCATGAAAATCAATATGTAGGAACATATTATTATAACGCGAACGGAAGACCTTTTCAGCTCAAGGAAATTAAGAGCAATTCTACCAAACATATCTTAGAAGAGTTGGATACAAATGGACGTTTGACAGGTGTTTTTGAAGGAATTATCAGCAAAAAAAGTTTCGTGGGGGTGAGAGAAACCGAACAAGGCAAGCGCAAAGTCCCTGTTTCTCTCAAAGAAGATTATAGCAAAGGCAGTATGCAATTTGTTCAGTATTATGTGAATAATAGCAAAGACTCTCTTGCTCCTTTTGATACCAAAGTACACTTTCTTTACCCTTCCCAATTCCCCGATGCCAAAGTATTAGAAATCATCCGCAAAGATTTAGGCAAAGGGACGTTCAAGATACCTATGCCTAACAATCTTAATATAGAAGTATTTAAGAATCAGATAATTGATAAATTACACAAACATTATAGCTATCTGCTTGACGGAGCGCATGAGAAGGAAACGATAGATATAGATATGTTGGTTTATCTCAATGAAAACAATGTTTTGTCTATCAGAATCAATGAGGTAGTCGATGCGGACGGAGAGGAGATAGACGAGCAGAAGTTTTATAATTGGGATTTGAAAACAGGCAAAATTTTTCATACAGACGATGTTTTTATAGCAAACTACAAAGAAGAACTGCAAAAAATTATCTTGCAGGCAATTGTTAAAAATGTTTATAAAGATGACTTGCAAAAGGCAGAAAGTAATAAATTGGATAAGAGTATGATAGATTTTGATTTTTATATGACCACTGGGGGAATGACCTTTTTCTATTTATTGCCTGATACAGAAAAAGATTTAGAAATCTATATTCCTTTTGCTGATATGATAGGTATTCTGAAAACAGAAAGCCCAATTAGTCATTTGTTTGTAAAAATGTTATTGAATAAAAAATAAATGTATTAAGTTGTAAATTAACAACTTAAAGTATCAATATTATTGTAATTTACCATTTTATCACTTGACAGCTCAATAATTATTCATCTATAATTCCTAAGTTTGATTAATACATTTAACAAAATATTAGATTGGCTTCTTTATCAAGGTATTCATGAAGGACTTACGGAAACAAAAATCCAAGATGTCAAGTTTATCAATAGAGAGGCATTGGCGTTTTTTTTCGTAACTCTTCCCTGCGTACCTCTTTGTTATATTGCAATGCCGTATAATAAGAATTACCTTATTTTATTGTTAATGTCTTGCTTTTATTTTTTACCTTTTTTTCTCAATAAATTCTCGCTCTACAGCTATGCCAAAACTTCCATTTTATTAGTAGCTTCTACGGCTATTTTTTGGTCTTCTGGTACATTTGGAAAGGAAAGTGATTTGCATTACGTGTTTATTATTTTGGTGTTTGCTACCATTTTAAACTTTCAAAGAAATGAAAAAAAACACCTATTTTTTATATTTTTAATCACTACTATTTTCTTAGTAGTTTTATTCCTCACAGATTTTACCATTTTCTATAACCAAAAATTGACTACTCTCCAAATCAATCTGGCACAGTACGCAAGTGTTTATACTTGTTTGGCAGGAAGTATTATAATGGCATTTTTTTATATCAATAAATTCACCAAACAAAGGCAACAAATTAAAGAATACAATGAAGTATTGGAAAAAAAATATGCAGAGCTTCAGAAACTCAATGCAGAGTTAGACCGCTTCGTATATAGTGTTTCGCATGATTTGCGTGCGCCTATTACCTCTGTGTTGGGACTAACGTATTTGGGCAAGCGTACATCAAATGTAGAAGAAATGCACCAATACCTTGATTTGCAAGAGAAAAGTCTCAAAAAATTAGATAATTTTATTTCTGATATTCTCAATTATGCCAGAAATAGTCGTATGGAACTTCATGTCCAAGAAATTAATTTTGGAACGGAGTTCGAGAATATTGTAGAGTTACAAACTCAATATGACCCCAACCAACACATACAAACCCAAGTAGCGGTAAGCCAAAATTACTTATTTTTTACTGATAAACAAAGGCTAATGATAGTATTAAACAACCTGATAGGCAATGCTTTCCGTTATTATAACCCCTATCAAACATCTCCGTTTATTCACCTGTCCGTAGAAGTATTCCCACAAAAAGCCATTATCAAAGTACAAGACAACGGCATAGGTATAGGCAAAGAGCATTTGGACAAAATATTTGAAATGTTTTATCGTGCTACTGATAAGACTACTGGCTCTGGATTAGGACTTTATATAGCCAAAGAAGTAGTAGAGAAACTCAAAGGAAAGATAAGTGTCAGCTCCGAACTGGGCAAAGGCACAACTTTTAAAATAGAAATCCCCAATCTTAATTTAGATGAATGAATACTACGCAATCATGTAAAGGCTGTGCCAAAAACTATGCGATAAAACCCGTTCTTTTGGTAAAAAATAACTTTAAATCTTTTGTATAAATATATTTGAAAATTGTATCAAAGTAAATTTTCTCACCTTGCTACATTCTCTTATCTTGCAATAAATTCAGGTATTTGTAGAACGATAATACACTTTAACCACAATAAGCCCATGTACAATGTGAGCTTAATCTAAACTAA
>JALOMS010000419.1 GCA_025455345.1 Thermoflexibacter sp.
TAAAAGCAGAAGTCAATTTGAAAGAATTGGCAGAGTCCAATTTATGTTCCACAGTTAAGTTTAATCTGTGATTGCTATTGGTGTTGTTTTGCGAAGTATTCTGGGCGGAAGAAAAATTCCCCGTAGGCAAGAAATTTTTGCGCTCTACGTCTTGGTCTATCTTCTGATTCAGCCAGTTATAAAAATAATTCCCTGTGATTTCTGTTTTTGGGTTCAGCGTTTTGTTAAAATTTGCACCTCCTGCCCAATTGGTCATAAATCCGTAATTTCTGCCCCCAAAGTTCAAAGGAATCCCACCGTCATCTCCGTTGATTTCTAAGCGAATCCCACCACCATTCATCATGCCTCGCGTAGCCCCCGAAAAATTCATGTAGTCGTCTATGGAAAAACCTTGCTGATTGACGTTGTTGCCCATGCCCAATACTGAAATTTGGCTTGTTTTGTTAAAGCGATTGTAACTCAAACGATTTTCGTATCTGCGGTCATTGCCGTAGCCCACCATCACATTTCCAAAGCCACCATTTTTGTACTTTTCCTTTAATTCTAAGTTAATCGTTTTTTGCCTTTGCCCGTCATCTATGCCTGTAAAAGCGGCTTGGTCGGACTTGCGGTCATAGACTTGCACCTTGTCGACTGCTTCTGCGGCAAGATTTCGAGTGGCTATTTTGGGGTCATTCCCGAAGAAATCTTTGCCATTTACCGTTACTTTTTGTACGGTTTCGCCTTGCGCTTTGATAGAGCCATCGCGGTTTACTTCCACGCCAGGGAGCTTTTTGAGCAAATCTTCCACTACGGCATTTTGTTTGGTTTTGAACGAACCTGCGTTAAATTCCAGCGTATCTTTCTTAAAAGTTACAGGTGCTTTTTCTGCCTCTACGGTTACGCCTGCCAACTCTTTAATCTGTATTTGCATTTGTATTTTTCCAAGATTTAACTCTCCTGCTTGTGTAGCGTCTATGAGTTGATTGTAAGTCTTGAAACCTACGTAAGTAATTTTGAGCAAATACTTGTCTGCATTGACATTTTTGAGCTCGAACTCACCCTTTTCGTTGGTGCGGGTGAAGGTAGTAAGCGCGGAATCCTTCGCTTGCAGCAACATGACCGTAGCCAATTCTAAGGGTTTGGCAAGGGAATCAACGGCTGTGCCTTTAATAGTAACTTTTTGAGCAATAGCTACTTGTGATAAAAATAGCAAGGAGATAAGTGCGTGTAAGAAAAATATCTTTTTCATGGTTCGTAATTTTGATAAAGAAAAAAGTATTAAGTTTTTATAATTTGACGATGAAAATAACTATTCACTGGTTCAAGACTTAGCCTTGAATCTTTTTAGGTGCAAGCGTTTACATTCGTGCTTTAAAAAGTTATTAGTTTTGAAGTCCTGTTAGGGACTTAATATTGGTAGCATGATAATACCCAATATCATATAAACTCCATTAGGAGTTTAATATTTATGGAGTTGTTCAACTCCTAACGGAGTTGGATTGCTGTTTAGCAAACTTGTTTTCTACCGATATTATATACCTAACGGCATATAAATTCATAGCAAGTATTTGTACGTGTGAAACAGTTACAAATAAAATTACACTTCAAAATTACGCTCTAAACCCGTAGGCATAGGTTAATGTCGCTTGAAAAGGTGTTAAGGAATGTGAAAATACTGATAATGATTCGTGTAAATACTCTTTATAACCTATTTACTTTACCACCAGTACCACTTAAAATTGCGTTTCCACAAAGGGAGAGGTGTATTTCCCTCAAATTGGTTTTCTAAAAAGAATAGCCTCATTGCTTGTGAAGTCTTTGCTCTGAATTGTTGATTGAGGCTTCTTCTGAAATTTGTACCTCCTTGATACCGCCTTGACTGCCACGTTCCCCAATAATTCCTGATGATTTTATTGTAAATATAAGCAGAAGAAACATATCCCTCTTGTTTATTTCTGCTCGGGATATGTACTTGATAATGAGTAAGATATAATTTTTCTATTTTAGGCTTAAAAATATGAGGTTTAGTAAACTTATAGCTAACTTGAATTTTCCTCCTGAAATATTGCTTCTTTACATCTTCCGTAGGTAACTGGTACGTTTTAATGCACTTACGGAAATAATTTTTCTGCTTCAAGGTCAATTTTGCAAACTCCTTACTGTCTAAGCGATAAGGTTTGAGGTTAATTCGCAAAAGTTCTTGTTTAGTTTTTCCATAGGCACAAGGGTTAATTTTATCCAGTATATTCTGCCAAAATTCCGCTTCTTTGCCTTGTGCAAAGTCATCTCTTAGCACCAAAAACATCTGATATTTCCAAAAAATTGGCTCATCAAAAGGAACGAAAGTTTTTGCATTTCTTTCTTCTTCCCATGCTTTTTCATAGTCTTTTTCAAGTTTGCTAAGTGCTTTTTCGTGTTTGTAATTGAGGGCAAATCGTATTGCTCTCTTGATTTTCGCATTGTTTTGTATCATTGTGTTTTAATGTTAAAGTCATTAAAACACGCTATGATTTCGGGAATGAGTGAATAGAAGGAACATAAGATTATTTTTTCTAAGACCCATTTATAAGCATAAGCGTTGCATTGGTCTTTTATCTTTTGTAACTTCTAATAATTTTTCTTTTATTTGCTGATATGAATTTCAAAATCGTATGAAACTATTACAATTTAATCTTACCCAAGGCTTGTATGCCTTTGAACTGGAACATTTAGAGGCTACTTGGCACGCTCATCCAGCCTTTGAGGTAATTTTGGCACTCGAAGGGCATTTTGAGTTGACTCTGGCGAATCAGCAAGCCCAGCAAGCTACCTTTGCGATTGTGCCTAAGAACATAACTCATCGTGTGATAACTCACTCTAAAACGCTATTTATGTTAGTAGAACACCATGATACCTTTATGGAAAAGACCTGCCAACAGTACCAAATCAATAGCTCACAAGGA
Source organism: Thermoflexibacter sp. (assembly GCA_025455345.1). Taxonomy (GTDB): domain Bacteria; phylum Bacteroidota; class Bacteroidia; order Cytophagales; family Thermoflexibacteraceae; genus Thermoflexibacter. The sequence goes on from JALOMS010000419.1 coordinate 2,925, forward strand.
TTCTTTGCCAACGAAAACCAAGACTATTTTCCCAGAGTGTTTGGAATACTTTATGAGCAAATCTTGAATCAAAATCAAAGAATGGTTTACGAAAGTAGAGTACAGAGATGTTTGGAAATATTTGATAATCAAATTTTTAATTACCAAACAATGATGACAGAGTTGAAGAATCAAGTACACTTATCTGATAGCAGATTATCACATTTGTTCAAAGGAGAATTAGGAATCTCCCTTAAAAAATACCTCCTCTGGAATCGACTAAAACAAACCATTCATCTATTTCTGACCCAAAACGAAAACCTCTTTTCAGCTTCACTTACGGCAGGTTTTTATGACCAATCTCACCTTACCAAAGCCTTTAAAGAAATGTTTGGCATTAATCCTTCGTTGGTTTATAATAGCAGAATCTTACAAAATATTTAAAATGATAATACCGAATTTTGCGAACTCATTAAAAAAACAAGATAATGAATATTCGCAACATTGGCAAACAAGACTTGCCTGTTTTAAAAAGAATCATTGATTCAGTAGAACTCTTCCCGTCAGACTTATTAGATGAGATGACAAGTAGCTATTTTGAAAACCATGATACAGAAGAAATTTGGCTTACTAAAACCGCAGAGGAATCTCTTATGGCAATTGTTTACTGCGCTCCTGAAAAGCTCACCAATGGTACTTATAACTTGTACCTGATAGCTGTTCATCAAGATTATCAAGGGCAAGGTATTGGTAATGAAATGATTACCTACTTAGAAAACTTATTAAAACGAAGAGGCGCGAGAATTTTATTAGTAGAAACTTCTGGCTTGCCTCATTACGAACTCACAAGGCAATTTTATGACAAAACCAATTACCAAAGGCACGCTGTCATCAAAGATTTTTACCAAGATGGGGAGGACAAAATTGTTTTTTGGAAAAAATTGTAGGTGTCTTAATGGTACAAGCATTACAGTCTTGCACCATTAAATCTACACTTCAAAATTACGCTCTAAACCCGTAGGCATAGGTTAATGTTGCTTGAAAAGGTGTTAAGGAATGTGAAAATAATTGCTTGTTCTTTGCAACCTTCTTTTGTGTCCTTGCGTTAAAACCCATAACTAATATTTTTAATAAGTAACTATGCAAAATTAATTTATATAATAGCTATCAATTAAGTAATTGATTATTAATATTTTGCATTAATTCATAATTCATAACTAATAATTTATAACTACTTATCATTTTTACACCAAAACATTAGATAAACATGAAAAACAGGACAATCGCACACTCATACCAACGGAACGAAGCCGAACACTGCACAGGACTTTGCAGTAAGTGGTCAGGGTTCTGCACTTTGGGATAGAGAAACGTTAGTCTTGTCTTTTCGCACTTGCCTCGCCTTTCTCCCTCATTCCCAAAGTTTTTCGTAAAAATTTCACAATTACAAACGTGGTCTGATGAATCATCAGAACTCCAAAATTTTTTACAAAATTATGGGAAATAAAAACCAACAAACTCATAAAGAGAAAATACCTCTTTATATGATTCGTGCGAATGAACTCATCAAAGAAGAAAATAAAAAAGCGGAAGTTCAGAAAGCACTCAAAAGCCAAAAGTACAAGAAAAACTATGGCATTATTTCTTTTGAAAATCAAGTAGATACTTCTATAAAAGCTATAAAAAAAGGCGAACTTACCATTGCTGATAGCTTTCAAGGGGTTCGTAAAGTTTTTCTTAAACTACAAGATAAAAAATGTAAGTTTATAAATTTTGCTTGCCTGAAAGAGTTGTTAGTACATCTTTTCAAAAACAATTGTACTGATATACTTGAAAAGGAGCAATATGCGATTGTTCTTTTCCATTTGTTTGTTACAAGCCAATCTTGGATAAGACCAATTGGCAACTGGAAACGCAATAGCCACAATCCTGAAAAGCAAATCGCTTCCCTGCTTCGTCATTTGTTTGCGAAGTACGAAACCCCAGCTTTTTTGGATTCTATGT
>JALOMS010000420.1 GCA_025455345.1 Thermoflexibacter sp.
TCTTAAAAATGGGTGGATTAGATTTGAAAATGCTGGTGGTTATAGAAATGTAAGTAATTGTTTAAAAGTGCTTTTAAAGTCTTATGATGATTTGGCTGTACGCAATAATAGAGAAAATATAGAATATTTTAGAAAAACGAGCTATGGAGAATTATATGCCAATTGAAGTATTTAAAGATTTACGAACTGAAATAGAATCAACTAAAAATGACCATAATAATTGGCAAAAAATGATAGCTTGGATTGATGTTTATATAAATTTGACAGAACAACAAAAAGACTTTCTCAATATTAGTAGTGGCTTCCCCAGCCATATTGATAAAAATAATAATACAAGAAAGCCAATCAAACAAGAAGTTTTAACTTTTTTTAATGTGCAACAAGACGAAAAAAACCAAAATTTCAAGATACTGGATGAAGGATTTATCTATAAGGGGAAAGAATTTAAAAATGAATTCCCCTTGCTGTTTTTACAATCACCAAGAGTAAACAAGCACACATTAAACTATAGATGTGGTACACAAGAACTTCAAGAAATTCTCAGAAAAATCTACGAATTATTATGAGTAAAATAGATATTAACACAAGAGTAAGGAGACTTTTTAATTATATAAATGATTTTGAAAGAGGTGCTATACAGATTCCCCCTTTTCAAAGGGCTTATGTATGGAATAAGGAACAAAAAATTCAGTTATTAGATAGTCTAAAAAATGGTTATCCTATTGGTACTATTTTATTTTGGAAACCAACTAAGGAAATAAAAGAAGATTTAATAGATGAAGAAATTCAAATGATAGGCTCTTATTTATTAGAGGAAAAAGACAGTGAATTTGTGTATATTTTAGATGGCTATCAAAGGCTTTCTACTTTATTTGGTTGCTTTGTTGATGTTACTCAAACACATTTGAAAAGGAATGAAAATATTTGGAAAAAAGAATTTGACATTTACTATGATTTGAAAGTAGATAAATTTGAGTTAAATAGAAAAACTAAAACAGAGCTTTCTGTATATCAAGTACCCCTATATCAATTTGTACTGCCTGATAATTTTTATGATTTCCAAACACAATTACTTTCTGCGGACTTGAAAGAGGATGAAAAAAAACTTTATATGCAAAGATATAGAGATTTTGGCTCAAAAATTTCTACTTGTGATGTCGCTTCTGTTGATTTAGCTGGAGGAGATGTGGAGCAAGCAGTAGAGATATTTTCAAGGCTAAATTCACGAGGGGAATTAATTTCAGAAGATTGGAAAGTTTCTGCACTTACTTTTAATAAAAAACGAAATTTTAGATTTGGTTCGGAAATAGATAAAGTTTATCAAAGGGTTGAAAAATATCGTTTTTTTATTTCGGGTGAAGAACGAAAAAAGAAAAGGGAGTTAATTCTTAATTGTATTATTAATGCATTTGGAGTATATTTTGACCAATTTTCTAAGGGGGATTATAAGAAATTAGAAGAGCTATGTAAGAAACCAGAATTTATTGATATTACATTAAAAACGACTACTGCTATTGTCGAAGCTATCAAATATTTCTCTGAATACTTATGGGTTTTAGATAGCAAATTCCTCCCCTATAACAATCAACTCATTTTCCTTACAGATTTTTTCAATAAAGTTGAGAATCCAACTTCGAAACAATTAGAAACGCTAAAAAATTGGTTTTGGATAACGACTTATGCTAATTATTTTACGAGATATAATTTAAGTGAGCAAAGGTATGCTTACAATAAGTTTCAGGATTTTATAAGTAATGATAATATCTTTCCTATTCATTATGATAAAAGTAATAGGAAATTTGAGACGGCAAAATTTCCTGCCAAAATAGATATGGGGAGCGTGCGAGCCAAAGCCTTAGGTTTATTTATGTTACATTATCAAGTAAAAGATGAAAAATTGAATATTATTGAAGTAAATGGGTACAAAACCTATCGTTTATTTTATGAGTGTAAAAATCCGAATGCCAGCGAAAATACTATTCTAATCATAGATAGAGAAATGGACTTTGCTGATAAACGTCAAAAAGACTTGTCTGACTGGCTTGACTCTGATAATGATTACAGTAAGTTCTTTATTAGCAAGGAAATGAGAACAGCATATAAAGATGGCAAAACCAAAGAAGAAATTTTAGCTATGCGTAAAAGAATAATCATTAATGCTGAAAAAGAGTTTGTTGAAAGTTTTAACCTTATTTATATTGAGGAATGATATTCAATTTCTCCTATTGTACCATTATTAGCCCCTTTGAAAAACAATAAACAATTTTTAAATTAATCTACTTATTATCAATTAGTTAAATTGATTCAAGTTGCTTTTTCCTTCAATTTAAAATTATTTCCAATCATAGCATTTTTTGTGTTATCAGTTTCTTAAACTGACAGGTGATAGTGCAACACTTCCCTTTCTCAAAAAACCAAATGAGAATACAAAATTACAAGAAAATCACTTTTAATAAACTGCTATTGTCAAGTGAGTACCTAACACCACAAAAAAAGTAAAATCAAATAAGCATTACAAATTCTCAATCAGAAAGGTCAGAATTGCAAATTCTGACCAGTAAACTTTATGCTTTCACCAGTAGGAAATACTGTTATTGCCCTCTAAGCCAAAAATCTAAGAATAAAATGGTTTAAAATCTTGTAAAAGCTGAACATTGCTATTAATTTTGACCGCTAAACGTCTATTTTAGTATTTTATGCTCATTTTTAATCACTTTCTTGACTATTAATCAAACTATTTGTTTATGGAAATCAAAAAATATCTTCCTCTTATTATTTTATTAGCAATCAGTTTATGGGCAGTGTTCATGCCCGCCTTACCCACCAAAATCGCAAGCGAGGGTATCAACTCTGGGGATACGGCATGGATGTTAGCGGCGGCAGGTTTGGTCTTGCTAATGACCCCAGGGTTGGCGTATTTTTATGGGGGTATGGTCAATAGCAAAAACGTGATTTCCACCATGTTCCAGAGTTTCATCGCCATGGGTGTCATTTCTTTGTTGTGGGTTGTGATAGGTTTTAGCTTGGCGTTTGGCGACTCGATAGGGGGCTTCATTGGCAACCCAATGACCTTTTTGATGGGCAAAGGAATCTTAGACGGACAACCTTGGTCTTTGGCTCCTACTATCCCTATGGTTGTGTTTTTTATGTTTCAAATGAAATTTGCGGTCATTGCCCCCGCCTTGGTTACTGGCTCTTTTGCCGAAAGAATCAATTTCAAGTCTTATGTAATCCTGATGGTACTGTTCAGTATTTTTGTTTACGCACCCTTAGCCCATTGGACTTGGCACCCACAAGGCTGGCTTTTCAGCAGAAATATCCTTGATTTTGCGGGTGGAACAGTCGTCCACATGTCTGCGGGTTGGGCGGCATTGGCGGGCGCACTCTTCCTCAAACGCCGCAAAGCGCACTTAGAAGCAAATATCCTTCCCCCTGCCAATATCCCTTTTGTGTTGTTAGGAACGGGCTTGTTGTGGTTCGGGTGGTTTGGTTTTAATGCAGGTTCTGCCTTGTCTGCGGGGCAGTTAGCAGGTTCAGCTTTTGCGGTTACAAACACTGCGGCGGCGGCGGCAGGGCTGGCTTGGGTATTGTTCGACACCACCAGAGGCAAAAAAGTATCTTCTTTGGGCTTTTGCATTGGAGCGGTGGTTGGTTTGGTAGCGATTACCCCTGCGGCGGGCTATGTAACCATTCCTGTTAGCATTTTTATAGGCACAGTCGCTGGCATTACCTCCAATTTCTTTGCCCATCTAAAATCAAAAAGCACCTTAGACGATACCTTAGACGTATTTCCTTGCCACGGAGTTGGCGGCATGGTAGGCATGGTGATGACAGGTATTTTTGCGAGCAAAGCCGTCAATGGAGCTATCATAGACGAAGGCTTGTTCACTGGTTCTTTTACCCTTTTTACCAATCACCTGATTGCTTTGGTAGCAGTTTCGGCGTATGCCTTTGGCGTTTCTTGGTTAGTCCTGAAAGTTACAGATTTCATAGAGCCTTTGCGCGTATCCGAAAAAGATGAAAAAGAAGGTTTGGACATGAGCCAACATGATGAGTTTTTGGTAGAGCCACGTTAAAAAAAAGGACAAAAGTAGCTTTTTCATTGCATGGTTTACAGATACTTTTTACTGGTTCGAGGTTCAGCCTTGAATCTTTTTTGGTGTGCAAACTTTACGCTTGCATCAGTAGGAAATCGGATTACAAATCCTCAATCAGAAAGGTAAGAACTGCAAATTCTGACCAGCAGAAGTAGCTTTCTAAATTTTGAGATATTTTTAATAGATTTTCCTCAAAAAACGAGTATCTTAGCACTAAGAAAATAAAAAAAACTTCATATATGCCCGTAAAAAATATTGTAGAGAAAATAGAACAGGCTCTTGCTCATACTCCCGTAGAAGCACAGCAACAGCTATTCAAGGAGCTGGGGAAAGTGATACCAAGCTCCGAAAAAACAGGTATAGAAGGGCGCATAGGCTGGAATCATGAGGAAAAAGAGCAAAAAATATACACCAATATTGCTCTAAAAATATCTCCTTGCGCTCCCCAAGAGCAGAAAAATTTGGCTTCCACTTTGGAGAATATCTTACAAAAAGCCTCGCCCGAACTATGGGCAGAAATAGAGGAGGCAATTGACTTTTTACTTTCTTATGCAGAAAAGCCCTACCACTTGCACATTTCCCCTACGCTTCTCATAGGAGATACAGGCATGATTCGCTTTTATTTTTTGGGAACAGCAATGGCAGAAGTAGGAAGCCTAAAATTGGAGAAGAACTTAGAAAAGATAGCATAAAACATGGGAAAGCGTTGCGGTAAATACTTCTATCGTGATATGGACTTTTATCCTTGATTCTGATTTTGCTTTTCACAATTTTGGTGTGAAAGGAATTGAA
>JALOMS010000421.1 GCA_025455345.1 Thermoflexibacter sp.
AAGAATAGATTTTTCATGTTATTGTACAATTTACTAATGATTGATGTATTGGTGTATGATGATTGTTTAGGGTTGTCTTTAGATTTTGCCAATAAAATAAATTTTTTTTAAATTAGATAAATTTTTAAATTGTTTTATTTATCCAATGTAGATTTATGGAAGGTTATTTAGATAGTATAAAGAAGCAATTTCTCTACTATAAAATATTAGGAGAAAAAGCAATCGTACAAGTCCCCACAGAGATGCTTTTTTGGCAGTACAATGAAGAAAGCAATAGCATCGCTACCATTATCAAACATATTTCGGGAAATATGATTTCGCGTTGGACAGATTTCTTAATTACTGATGGAGAAAAATCTTGGCGAAACAGAGATGGAGAATTTGAAAATGACTTAAAGAGCAAAGAGGAAGTCTTAGAATATTGGGAAAAAGGCTGGGATTGTTTTTTGAATGCGATTAATAGTATTACAGATGCTGATTTGGACAAAATTATCTATATCAGGAATATGGGGCATACGATTATGGAGGCGATTAATCGGCAATTGGCTCATTACCCCTATCATATTGGGCAAATTGTTTACATTGCTCGTATGATTGCCTCTGAAAATTGGCAGACGCTTTCTATTGCCAAAAACAAATCAAAGGAGTTTAATGATGAGAAATTTGCCCAAGAAAAATCTATTAAGCATTTTACAGATGATTTTCTGAAGAAATAAACTGTTAGGCGATACTTGAAAGAACAAACCTAAAATAAAAAAACTTCGTAAATTGCGAAAACTAAACTTCAAATAATGCAAATTAACAGCACTATAACGGGATTACAATACCAAGTTTTTCTTGCTAACGAATTAGAAACCATCAACAGCAAAGACTTTGATATAAATACTTGCCCAACTTCCTGCATTTATTCCGACAAGAAACTCAGTTTTGCGATTTCAAAATGGGTTTCGCCCAAACGTACAAGGTCTTACCCTTACGAAAGAGTGTATAATACGTTAGCAAATGGCAAGAAAATTACCGTTATTCCTGTGGTAAAAGACGAAGGTTTTGATGGTGATAGGGATTTTATTCAATGGGATACAGTTTCTATGATGTCCTTGCTTGATGTGTATGTAATTTTGGCATATTACGACAAAGCAGAAAAAAACGAAAATTATGATAATAAGATAACCAATCAAGAGTTTGATAATCAGTATGTTTTGGATAAAATTCAAGAAATTTCAGCCTATCATAGTTCTGCTTTGCATTGGAATTTACAAGAATTAAACGACAATTTTTCAACCATAATTGGTAAAGTCAAAAGTAGTTATGCCAAAATAAGCCAAAAAACGAAAGTGCAAATGCACAGCGAAAAAGGTATAGATGATTTTGCAACAATGATTAGCAAAAGTGCCAAAGAATTTATAGAGTTTTCACGCCAAAAAGCAAAAGACGCACAAAGCAGGGAATTTGTAACCTTACAACCAAAGGAAGTGTTGGAAACATTGACAAAAGCAAAAATTACGATTACAAACTATCTGGGTGGACAATATTTTTTGACAGTTGATGAAATACGAATAGACAAAAAAGATGTTTATTTAATAGAAGGTAAACACTCTGGACGGCAATCCGCAAAATCAAGCATTTTGCCAAGCAAAAGCGACATTAAAGACGGTTTGTTGAAAATGATTTTATACACCAATTTGAAAAATACGGAAGTAAACGGAAAGCCTAAAAATGCTATTCCTGTTTTACTCTTAACTTCCTCAAAACTTAAATCTGAACTCAATTCAAAGGCAAGTAAAACCGAATTTGAGAACTTCTGTACTAAGAACAAATTGAACGAAGCACAACAAAATTTTGTAACAACTCTGTTTAAAGAAGCCAATACAAACGGATTTTTCGTAACTTTGAAAAAAGGCGGAATGCCGCCCAAATAACACAATGATAAAAAGCCCACTAAGATACCCCGGCGGAAAAAGCAAAGCCATAGACCAAATTTTGCCCTTAATTCCTCATTTTGAAGAATTTAGAGAGCCTTTTGTGGGTGGTGGTTCGGTATTTTTGGCATTGAAACAACTTTATCCCGATAGAAAATATTGGATAAATGACTTATATTTTGAGTTATACAAATTTTGGGAATATGCACAAAAAGACTTGCAAAGTGTTGTTAATCAAGTAAATAATTGGAAAAAAGAATTTAAAAATGGTAAAGAGTTACATAAGTTTTTAGGTGAAAATATTGACAATTTTGATGATATAAAAAAAGCAAGTGCCTTTTTTGTTTTCAACAGAATTACATTTTCAGGCACAACCGAAGCAGGTGGATTTTCAGAGCAAGCCTTTCAAAAAAGATTTACTGAAAGTAGTATTCAACGTTTAGGGCTTCTAAAAAACGTAGTTAAAAATACGAAAATTACTAACTTAGACTACGAAGAAGTTGTAAAAGACGAAGGCAAAAATGTATTTATTTTTCTTGACCCGCCTTACTTTTCTGCAACAAAATCAGCACTTTATGGCAAAAATGGCAAATTACACAAAGGTTTTGACCACGAAAGATTTGCACAAGTAATGAAAAATTGTCATCATAAATGGCTAATCACTTACGATAATTGCAACTATATCAAAGATTTATTTTCTTTTGCCAACATTGCAGAGTGGAATTTGATGTATGGTATGCGTAACCAAACAGAAAACTCAAATCAATTAGGAAAAGAGATTTTTATTGCAAATTTTGAATTTGATACAAAAAAAATAGCGGAAAAAGAACAATATTATGTTTGTGAGGGTCGCTCCGCAAAAAGGCGAACTGATGTGCTAATTTAGGCTGGTCGGCACTCCGATTTTGTGCTTTTTATCGTAGCGGCAAAATCGCAAACTTTGTACGTAGGACAAGAGCAGTGCCATAAAATTCCGTACTTCGCAAATACTTTTCCATTATTGGTATTTATCTTTTATTTCTTTCATATCAAAAATTTTTAGTACCATTATTCTATTTTCTAAACAAATTTCTTTGCTAATTTACAGGCTTAAAATTTTTATCTTAAAATACTGATTTATGGATATCATCAGAGGGCTGATTGGACTTGTTTTTCTTATAGCTATTGCTTATGTTTTTTCTACTAACCGCAAGGGAATCGATTGGAGATTAGTTGGGGTAGGTGTACTGCTCCAAATTACCTTAGGGGTATTACTTATCAAAGTTCCTTTTATCAATGAGCTATTCCAGAAAATAGGAGATGGTTTTGTTGTTTTCTTAAATTTTACACGCGAAGGTGCAAGATTTTTATTTTCTGATTTGGCAGTCAATAGCTTCAATGATGCGAATGCCAAACATAGCTTTGGGCATATTTTTGCTTTCCAAGCCCTTCCTACTGTGATTTTCTTCTCGACAATTACTGCGGGTTTGTATTATTTAGGCGTTTTGCAAAAGATAGTTATGGGGATTGCATGGGTTATGGCACGCTCTATGCGTCTTTCTGGCGCAGAAAGTCTTTCGGCGGCGGGAAATATATTCTTAGGACAGACCGAAGCTCCTCTTCTTATCAAACCGTTTATAGCCAAAATGACCAAATCCGAGTTACTTTGCTTGATGACAGGCGGTATGGCAACTATTGCGGGCAGTGTGTTAGGGGCTTATGTAGGTATGTTGGGTGGTAGCGACCCCGTAGAACAAGGCAAATTTGCCGCTCATCTATTGAGTGCCTCGATTATGAATGCGCCTGCGGGCATAGTAATTGCCAAAATAATCGTTCCACAAACAGAAAAAATAGATGTAGAACTCAAAGTAAATAAGGAAAAACTTGGGGTAAATCTCATAGATGCTATGTCTATGGGTGCGGCAGATGGATTGAAATTAGCCTTGAATATTGGCGGTATGTTATTAGCTTTTATTGCAGTAATCGCTTTGTTGAACTATGTACTCAGAGATATGATAGGAGACTGGACGGGACTAAATGAAATTATCAAAAATGCAACTAATGGACAATTCAACGGACTTTCCTTAGAATATTTATTAGGGCAAATCTTCAGATTAGTCGCTTTTGCTATTGGGGTAGATTGGCAGGATTGCTTACAAATCGGCAGTTTGTTAGGGCAAAAAACGGCAATCAATGAGTTTGTCGCATACGCCAACTTAGGAACTATTAAAACCGCAGGATTGATAAATGAAAAATCTATCTTAATAGCGACTTATGCTCTTTGTGGATTTTCTAATTTTAGCTCTATTGCTATTCAGGTCGGTGGCATAGGTAGCATGGCACCCGAACAACAAGCTAATTTGTCTAAGTTGGGCATGAAGGCTCTCTTAGCGGCAAGTTTGGCGTGTTTGATGACGGCGACCATCGCTGGGGCTGTGGCTTAGTATTCAAAAGATTTGACAAAATATTGGCTTAAAATATGCTTTATTTTGCTTACAAAGATTAACTTAACTCATATTTTGTCAAACTTAATCGCATTAAACTATTCTATCAATTTAAAACATAGAAAATAATATGAAATCATTACGGGTCATCACAGTATTATTATTTGCTTTTGCCCTTATTTCCAATACTTTAGCTCAATCAAAGAATGATGCAAAAAAAGAAAAAGAGGATAGAAAGAAATGGAAAGAGAAAAAAAGCAAATTAGAGCCACTCCAGTACAGAGAGATGCTCAAGGAAATAGATGAATTAAAAGCTGAAAATGAAGCTCTTAAACGGCAAAATGCCAGCATGCAAACAAGTGCAGACGAGAAGGAAGCCTTAAAAAATAGCCTCCAAAAGCAGATAGAAGAACTAAAAAAACAAGGTGATAAAGGGAATGGCGAAACAGTAAAAACAGAACCTAACGAAGTAGATGCATCTTATAAGTCCAAAGGCATAGTTTTTAGAATACAAGTGGGCGCATACCGCAAAATAGACTTGTCCA
>JALOMS010000422.1 GCA_025455345.1 Thermoflexibacter sp.
CCAACCCTGACAAAGAACCTTATACGATAGTCATTCCCCCGCCTAACGTTACGGGCGTGTTGCACATGGGACACATGCTCAACAATACGATTCAGGACACCTTGATTCGCAAGGCTCGCATGGAGGGCAAAGAGGCGTGTTGGGTGCCTGGAACTGACCATGCGTCTATCGCTACGGAGGCGAAAGTGGTGCAAATGCTTAAAGACAAGGGCATTGAGAAAAAAGACATTTCTCGTGAGGAGTTTTTGAAACACGCTTGGGAGTGGAAAGAAAAATATGGGGGGATTATTTTAGAGCAGTTGAAAAAATTGGGTGCCTCTTGCGATTGGGACAGAACACGCTTTACCATGGAGGAGGCTCTTTCTGAGCAAGTTATCAAGGTTTTTGTGGATTTGTACCGCAAAGGGCTGATTTACAGAGGCGCAAGAATGATTAACTGGGACCCGCAAGGGAAAACTGCCCTTTCTGATGATGAGGTAAATTACAAGGAAACAAAATCAAAACTTTACTACGTAAAATATAAAGTTAAAAACGAAAACCTTGCGGGTTTTCAAAACCCACAAGGTTTAGAAAATGAATATGTTATCATCGCCACTCAACGCCCTGAAACCATCATGGGCGATACTGCCGTTTGCGTAAACCCCAATGATGAACGCTATAAACACCTGAAAGGCAAGAAGATAATCGTTCCTTTGGTGAATCGAGAAGTGCCTGTGATTTTTGATGAATATGTGGACGTTGCTTTTGGAACGGGTGCATTGAAGGTTACGCCTGCACACGATATCAACGACTACAATTTGGGTTTAAAGCACAACTTGGAAGTTATTGATACACTGAATGATGACGGCACTCTGAGCGAGGCGGCGCAGGTTTTTGTAGGCACAGAACGCTTCAAAGCACGCAAGTTAGTGGCAAAAGCATTAGAGGAGCAGGGCTTAATCGTCAAAATTGATGAATATACGACCAATATTGGCTATTCAGAGCGCACGGACGCAGTAGTAGAGCCACGAATCTCTACGCAATGGTTTGTAGAAATGAAAAAACTCTGCGAACCTGCGCTGGAAAATGTGATGAACGACAACATCAAGTTGCACCCGCCCAAGTTCAAAAATATGTATCGCTCTTGGATGGAAAACGTGCGAGATTGGTGTATTTCTCGCCAGCTTTGGTGGGGACACCGCATTCCTGCGTGGTATCTACCTGATGGCACTTTCGTAGTTGCCCACTCTGCAAGTGAGGCACTTGCATTAGCCCAAGAAAAAGAACAATTTAGCAATTTAACTATTGAGCAATTAACCCAAGACGAAGATGTGTTAGACACTTGGTTTTCTTCTGGGCTTTGGCCTATTGCCGTTTTTGATGGAATTTTAAACCCTGATAATGAAGATATTAACTATTATTATCCTACGAATGACTTGGTAACTGCACCAGAAATTTTGTTTTTTTGGGTAGCTCGTATGATTTTGTTTGGCTATGAGTACAAGCAAGAAAAACCCTATTCTAATGTTTATCTGACTGGTATTGTGAGAGATAAGCAAGGCAGGAAAATGTCTAAACAATTAGGAAACTCTCCTGACCCATTAGTTTTAATAGAAAAATATGGTGCAGATGGAATAAGAACGGGTATGCTTTTTAGCTCACCTGCGGGGAACGACTTGCTTTTTGATGAAAAACTATGTGAACAAGGGCGCAATTTTACCAATAAAATTTGGAATGCATTTAGATTAGTACAAGGCTGGCAAGTAGTTGATATAGAGGAAGAAGACACAGGCAATAGCATTGCTATCAAGTGGTTTGAGGCGCGCATGAATGACGCACTGATTCAGTTGGAAGAACACTACGCCAACTATCGCATTTCAGACGCATTGATGACGGTTTACAAGCTGGTTTGGGACGACTTCTGTTCTTGGTATTTGGAAATGATAAAGCCTGATTATCAAGGCGAAGGCAAACCTTCTCTGATAGATAAAACGACCTACGAAACAACCATTGGCTTTTTTGAAAGTATTTTAAAAATTGTTCATCCTTTCATGCCGTTCATTACAGAAGAACTTTGGCACGCTTTGAAGGAAAGAGGCGAAAATGAGTGCATTATAGTAGCAGAATATCCTCAACCCAAGAAACAATACGTGGCTTTTGAGAAAGTCATTAGCGAAGGAGAAATTGCTTTTGACATCGTTCGTCAAATCAGAGAGATGCGAAATAGCAAGGGAATGTCTCCCAAAGAGGAAGTAATCCTGTATATCAAAACGCAAAGTAAGGCAATTTACAATCGCTTCAAGCCGATTATCAGGAAGTTAGCGAATCTTTCTGCGATTAGCTTTACCTCCCAAACCATGCCTAAGTCCTTCAACTTTGTGGTGAAAGGAGATGAATTTTTCATTCCGCTAAAAATCAATGTGGCAGAAGAAAGGGCAAGGATAGAAAAAGAACTCGAATACAACGAAGGTTTCTTGGAATCAGTAAACAAAAAACTCAGCAATGAAAAGTTTGTGCAGAACGCCAAGCCCGAAATCATAGCAACTGAAAAACAGAAAAAAGCAGACGCAGAGGCAAAAATTAAGGCACTGAAAAAGGCATTGGAGGGGTTGAAGTAGAGGGGGAGAATCTAAACGTATTAAGATTATTCGTGATATGTTTTTTTGTGTCTTCTCTTTAATAAAAATAAAATGTATATTTGTAAAAAGATATTTTGCAACTGCTATAAATTCAAACTATATATGGAGTTTAATGAAAGGTATGAAAATGTAGAAGAATTACACTCAGAAGGAAATAGTTATGTTTATAAAGCCTTTGACAGGTTAAAGGATGATTTCTACGTCATAAAGGTTGTTCCTCCTAATTTTAATCTTATTGAGGAAATTAAAATAGGTGAAAAACTAAAACATGATAACATTGTTATTTATCATGATATACAAAGCGTTCCAAACCCTTTATTTGGCAATAAAGAATGTCATGCTATTATAATGGAATATGTAGAAGGAGGAAACTTAGCAAGCCTATACAAGAGCAGACAACTAACTCTGCTTGAGATAAAGCATATCTTATTAGGCATTTTAGATGGTTTATCTTATCTTCATCTACATAATAGTAAAGTAATAGTTCATAGAGATTTAAAACCTCATAATATTCTCATAGATACTAAAAATGAGAAGATTAGTCCTAAAATTTGTGATTTTGGTATTAGTAAAAATATAGAAAATGACACTTCTCTTACAGTAGGGAAAGGCACAGAAAAATATGCTGCACCTGAACAATTTATAGAAAATAGTAACTGCACAATTGCTGTTGATATCTGGTCTTTGGGGATTATTATTTATGAATTATTTTTACAGAAACTCCCTTTCCAAGACAAAGAAGAAATAAAAAATAAAACTGAATTAGTTGATATTGATAAAGTTATAGAGCCATACCAAACGATAATAAAGAAATGTCTAAATAAAGAACCTGAACAAAGATACTCTTCTGTTGCTGAGGTTAGAGTAATAATACAAAATATAAAAGAAGAAGGAAACGACTCATTATTAGATGAGAAAAATATCATTACAGATAAAGAAATAGTAAGTAAAGTTTTATTCTTAGACTATGACCCGTCTTGTGAACCATTCTACATACAAAGACAGCATGATAATATATTTTGCAAAAACTTGAAATTTAAAAATATATGGGTAAGTGGCAGTTCTGGGTTAGGGAAAACAGCAACAATAAAAAGAAATCTCATCTTTAATAATTATGATTTTCACTACTGCTATTTAGGTTCAGTAACTGATATAGGGGTTGAATCTTTATTGAATAGCATTTCATCTGATTTAAAAGAAACATTCTCACAGCAATTGGCAAATAAATCTTACCAAAGTGATGATAAAATTATAGAGATAAGCAAGATTTTATATAACATATTTCGAGATAAAACATTTGTAATTTATATAGATGAAATTCCAATAAGCGAAAAATCTATTTTTATACAATTTGTTGTAAAAGTTAATGCTTTGGTCGGATACTACCAGACACTAAGTGGCTCAAATAAAAACTTGTGTATTGTTGTTTCAACAATCGATAATCCTAAACAATTTTGTGTGAACCTATCAAAAGCCAATCAATATATTCATTTTATTGATATTAATTTTTGGAGTGATGAGGAATTAGGAAAGTTGTTAGATATAATTCTATCAAATATTAATATGAATTTATCATATCAGCAAAAACAGTTAATTATTGATAAATCGAGTGGCTCTCCAAGATTTATAAAAGGTATTATCCTAAAATATATCATGTTCTATCCCGATTATACTATTGAAGAAGCAGTTGAAGAGTTTATCACAGAGCAAATATAACTTATGAAAGAAAAAATATTAAAAGAATACCCTACTGTGCCAACTTCCCTTTATGTTAAGCGTAAAGCTGATTTTTCTTTGGCAAAAGTCATTAAGGAAATGTTACGTCCTGCTTATATTTCCGTTGCAAGACAAATGGGTAAAACTAACTTAATATTAAATGCGAAAAGAGAGTTAGAAGATGAAAATAATTTATTTGTTTATATCTATTTAGCCACAGAATATAGAAATGCAAGAGATTGTTTTAGAAGTATTATAGATAGTATAATAGAACAATATGATAATGTTTTTGGCAATTTGAGAGAAGAAATAGAAGTAAAAAGAAAAAATAGTAACCTACTTCCAGCAGACGAGTATAATAGTGAGCTAAAATTCTTATTGAGTAAATATAAAGGGAATATAGTCATCATTTTAGATGAGGTAGATTATTTAGCAAAAGATGATTTTTCAGATGAAATATTTGGTCAAATAAGAAAAAAGTATTTTATCGATAATTCTTTTCCTGTTTTAAAACGATTAACTTACCTGCTTTCTGGCATTATA
>JALOMS010000423.1 GCA_025455345.1 Thermoflexibacter sp.
CTATCGCATAAAGCATTGACTTCCTGCAAGATATGTGTTGAAAATAAAACCGTTTTTTCTTTACTTACTTCTTTGATGACATTGCGTATCTCGATAATTTGGAGAGGGTCTAAGGCACTCGTAGGCTCGTCTAAAATAAGCACTTCAGGCTCGTGTATGAGGGCTTGTGCTAATCCTACCCTTTGGCGATAGCCTTTAGAAAGCGCACCTATCTTCTTATGCTGTTCGCGTCCTAAACCACACAAATCGACTACTTGGCGGACTCTTTGGGTCTTATATGGACTACTTAGCTGGTGCAAAGAGCCTATAAAATGCAGGTATTCATGTACATACATATCCAAATACAAGGGGTTATGCTCAGGCAAATACCCAACCCTACGCCTTACCTCCAAAGACGACTGTACAACATCATAGCCACAAATCTCTACTGTCCCACTTGTAGGAGGTAGATAACACGTAGCAATTTTCATAGTCGTAGATTTGCCTGCGCCGTTGGGACCTAAAAAACCAACGATTTGCCCTTTTTTTGCTTCAAAAGAGATATGATTAACAGCAAACTGCTCTCCGTACTGCTTAACTAAGTCTTTGACAATTAATGACATGAGTATAATAATGATAGACCGATGGAATATATCTTTTGCCCAAAATTACAAAAATTTAGTAAATCTCAGGTTAAGAAAAATAATCTTTACATCTTTGGCTAATTTTCTAAAATAGTTATTTAAAATCTATCTCATTCTTATTTTTAGTGGTCTTATATGAAATTTGACATACAAAACATAGCTCAACAGTTTGATTTGCAAGGAGATATTTTGGGCTTTCGCGCTTTCGGTTCTGGACATATCAATGATACTTTCTTGATAGAAACTTCCGCACAAAAATATGTCATTCAGCGAATTAACCACGAAGTTTTTAAAAAACCTGCGGCAGTCATGGCTAATATCCAATTGATTTGTGAATATCAAAAAAATAAATTGATAGAACAAAAAGAAAGCATCAATCGGCAAATCCTCCAAGTAGTCCCTACCACTAATTCTTCCTATTATTATACAGACAATTCAGGAAATTTTTGGCGAACATATATTTATGTGCCTGATACAGTTACATTTGACATAGTAGAAAATGAAAAACAAGCCTTTCAAGCAGGCAAGGGCTTTGGGAAGTTTCAAAGATTGTTAGCAGACTTCCCACCACAGCTATTACATGAAACTATTCCTCATTTTCATCATCTCTCTTGGCGTTACGAGCAGTTAGAAAAGGCAATAGACTACAATACCGCTCGCAGGGTAGATTCAGTCAAACCACTTATCAGTTTTGCGCTCAGTAGAAAAGCAATGGCTTATCAGTTAGATACTTGTCTAAGCAATGGCTCTCTGCCCCTAAGAGCTACCCACAATGATACTAAGATTAACAATGTCCTCATGGACAAGCAGACTCAAGAGGCAGTCTGTGTGATAGACTTAGATACTGCAATGGCTGGAGCAGTCATTTATGATTTTGGAGATTTGGTGCGTTCCTCTCTAAGTTTATCTCAAGAAGATGAGCAGGATTTAAGTAAGATTCAACTACGAATGTCTATATTCAAAGCATTGTCCGAAGGCTATTTGTCTGAAACAAAGCATTTTATTACTTCTTCTGAAAAATCTTTGTTGGTTTTTGGGGGTAAGATGATTACGCTCATCATGGGCATACGCTTTCTGACAGATTATCTTTCGGGTGATGTATATTACAAGATTAAATACCCTACTCACAATTTAGACCGTTGCCAAACTCAATTCAGGTTGGTAGAACTCATAGAAAGCAAAGAAGATGAAATGAATAAAATCATAGCTGAAATAGATACCCACACTATTAAATCATAGCAAGGATTTTCTACCTTAAAATCAAAGTCTGCTTATCATCTTTATCGATAATTAGTTCTTTTCCAAGACTTTCTTAATAAGTTCATTGGCTTTTTTGGGGTCAATTTTTCCCTTGCCAAGTTGCATCACCTCTCCCATAAACATTCCTAACAAGTTTTTGCTACCTTTTTGGTAAGCAGTTACTTTGTCAGGATATTTGTCTATCACTTGCTGGATAATAGAGATAATAGATTCGTCATCACTTTCTTGTAACAATCCTAACTGCTCTGCTAATGTCATTGCGGTTGTATCTGGATTTTCTAACATAGCATTGAACAATTTATTAGAAGCCAATGAAAAACTAATCTTATTCGCATCAACAAGTTCGATAAGCTCTACAATTCTTTGAGGGCTAAGCGCAAAGGTACTTATATCAATTCCTAACTTGTTGAGCTGATATTTGATAGGTCCCATTAACCAATTGGAGGCGGCTTTGTAATTTTTTGTTTTTGAACATATTTCCTCAAAATACAAGGCAATGTTTTTCTCATCAGTGAGTACGCCTGCATCGTATGCGGGGAGTCCGTAAATCGTCGTAAATTTTTCAAATAATTCGGCAGGAAGTGGAGGCATTTTTGCCTTTATTTCTGCCAAATACTCCTCAGAAATTACAAAAGGCGCAAGGTCTGGCTCAGGAAAATAGCGATAATCATTCATTTCTTCTTTTTCTCTCATACTAAACGTCTTACCCGAATCCGCATCAAAAGTCCTCGTTTCTGAAACGATATTTTCACCATTTTCTATCAATGTAATCTGACGAACAAACTCATAATCTATGGCTCTTTGTACGTTACGAATGGAGTTCATGTTCTTGACTTCCACTTTTTTACCCAATTTGCTTTCTCCTTTTAATCGGACGGAAACATTGGCATCACAGCGCATAGAACCTTCCTCCATATTCCCATCACAAATTTCCAAATAACGCACCAAACGGCGTATTTCAGTCATATAAGTAGAGGCATCTTCAGATTGGCGAATATCTGGCTCTGATACGATTTCTATCAGTGCTGTACCTGCCCTATTCAAGTCTATCAGAGATTCGTTCCCGTTTTCCAAATGTATAGATTTACCCGCATCTTCTTCTATATGAATACGATTGAGGCGGATAAGAGAAACATTGCCTTCTTTGTTTTTGATATTGACAAAGCCACCTTTACAGATAGGCGTTTTGTCTTGAGTAATTTGATAGCCCTTGGGAAGGTCGGGATAAAAATAGTTTTTCCTGTCAAAAATATTGTATCGAGAAATCGTACAACCACACGCCAAACCCATTTTAATGGCTAATTCAGCCACTTTTCCGTTGAACTTAGGCAGAGTCCCTGGGTGTGCCAGCGTTACAATACTAATATTGGTATTAGGTTCTTGCCCAAAAGTGGTAGAGTCAGTAGAAAAAACCTTGCTTTTGGTAAGTAGCTGAGCATGAACTTCCAATCCTACTACTAATTCATATTTGCTTAAGATTTGAGAATCACTAATTAGAGGCTTTTTGCTTATTTCCTTTGTCATTTTGCTTCTTTACAGATTTTGGAAAGAGAAATCAATATATTACAATCTGTTGTTTATCAGGTTTTTAATTTTATGTGCTTTTTAATTTCTCACAAAAATAAGATTATTTCAATATTTCACTTTGGATTTGACAATGATTTTTTATTTCCAATGACCAAAACCATTGTCATACAGACTTTTTAATCAATTTATTGACAATTCGAACAAGATTTACTACCTTTGTACCCGATAAACACCATGTATGGAGCATGGCGAAGTATTTTTTAGACTTATGGAAAATAATAAAGCGTATTACATTTTACTGTACTACTGTTATACTCCTATCGAAAACCCAGAGGAGTTCAGAGAACAACATCATTACTTTTGTTTGGATTTAAACCTTAGAGGGCGTATTATTATCGCTGCAGAAGGTTTGAACGGCACAGTTTCAGGGCTAAAAGCTGACTGTGAGAGGTATATGGACTTGATGAAGGCTGACCCAAGATTTGCAAGCATTGATTTTAAAGTAGAAGAATATGACAATCATGCTTTTACAAAACTACACGTTAGGACAAAACCCGAAATTGTTCATTCAGATTTAGTCCATATAAACCCAAACTTGCGTACTGGAGTACATCTTTCTGCTTCAGAGTTTAAGTCACTCAAAGACAAGGAAGATGTTGTTATTTTAGATGTAAGGTCTAATTACGAACACGCCGTAGGGAAATTCAAAAACGCAGTAACTCTTGATATTGAAAACTTCAGAGATTTCCCTGAAAAAATAGCAGAGTTAGAACAGTTCAAAGACAAAAAAGTCATTACCTATTGCACAGGTGGCATAAAATGCGAAAAAGCAAGTGCATATTTATTGGAAAAGGGCTTCAAAGATGTCTATCAGCTACATGGAGGAATTATCAAATATGGCTTAGAGGCTGGAGGAGAAGATTTTGAGGGAAAGTGCTATGTTTTTGATAATCGTATCGTTGTAGATATAAATACCGTTAATCCAATGGTCATCTCCAAATGTCATGTCTGCGGAACGACTTGCGATAGAATGGTGAACTGTGCGAACCCCGAGTGTAATAATCATATTCCTATTTGCGAAAAATGTGGTTGGGAAATGGAAGGAGCCTGCTCGGCTGAATGTAAAACTCACCCTGAAAAGCGAGTATATGATGGTACAGGTTATTATCAAAAGAATACCAATCATTATAACCCATATAAAAATATAAAGAGAATTAAAAACGTAGAATTGGTAAAGGAATAATTCTAAGCTATTCATCAAGAAGTAATTAATCTCTTTCTTGCTCTGTAAAGTAAAAACCTTTTTGCTTTGCAGAGCAAGAATCAAAAATAACTCTATCAGAAAATGGACATCAAAATCTTCCCTCTATTTCCTCTTTGTTTAGGAAGATATGCAAGCAATCTTTGTTGAAAGGCTTGAGAATAAAGTTTTTGATAAT
>JALOMS010000424.1 GCA_025455345.1 Thermoflexibacter sp.
TGTGCTAAAATTCCATTTTCTACAAATATATCGTCCCAGACTGGAAGTCCCAATGGGACTTTAATACAAAGAACGCTTAGAAAAGTTGAATTACTTAAGTAAGTGAGCAAATTAAATCGACACTGTAAAATACCCTTTAGGGTGTATAAGTATTTGATAATGAGCAGAACACGCTAAAGCGTATTTTACAATAAAAATTCACAATTACTTAATAACTAAAGCACTTATTGGTTGTTTGAACGTAGTGGGTACAAGTTAGGTATATTTACAGTAAAAACAAGGAAAATAGGGGAAAATTTGTTCCTACTGCTCGTCATTTGCAACCGTTGTGGAACAATTGCCACCATTTTACCAACACATTTATAATGCTCATTTGTTGTACTTTCAAAACCTTCCTTTTTTGCTTTTTATCGTAATTACAGGAGAAAAAAAGTTTTAAAGTCGTACAACAATGCCCCGCTTTTGCAAGAAATGTTTTAGTTCGGCAATGCTGATTTCCCTAAAGTGAAAAATGCTCGCTGCCAAGGCGGCATCCGCATCATCATTTTCAAAAATCTCCGCAAAATGCTCCATGGTTCCTGCTCCTCCAGAGGCAATCACAGGAATGAGCAATTGATGTGTCATCTGCCCTGTGAGTTTTTTAGCAAAACCATTTTTCGTGCCGTCATGATTCATGGAGGTAAGCAGAATCTCTCCCGCGCCTCTTTCTTGGGCTTCTTTTGCCCAAGACATCGTTTCTAAGCTCGTAGGTATGCGTCCTCCGTGCGTATGTACGAAATCTTTGCCGTCCAATTCCTTAGTATCTATGGCTACTACTACACACTGACTGCCAAACTCTTTGGCTAATTCATTGATAAGAGAGGGGGTATTGACCGCAGAGGAATTAATAGAAATCTTATCTGCTCCAGATTTCAATAAAATTTCTACATCATTGATTGTACTTATTCCTCCGCCTACGGTAAAAGGAATATTTACATAACGAGCGATATTTTTAACCAACTCCACTAAGGTTTTGCGCTTTTCTACCGTTGCAGTAATGTCCAAAAAAACCAATTCATCTGCGCCCTGCTCGGCATAAAGAGCGGCAAGCTCTACGGGGTCGCCTGCATCAGTAAGATTAACGAAATTGACTCCCTTGACAGTTCTGCCGTCTTTGATATCCAGACAAGGAATGATTCGCTTTGTAAGCATAAGAAAATGAGGATAGTAATGAGATTAAATAATCAATGACAAATTTGTAATTGCTTTTCTATAAGCCCGAATCAGCATAAAAACTCCTACGGGGATAAGAAAAGGAATGACAAAGCTAAACAAAAAAAACATATTTAGCACTGCATTTTGTGGAAGAGGAAGATTGGCTTGCCAGCTTGCATATTTTTGGAATACGGCAAACGCCTGATTTGATATGCTTATTATCAAGATAATCAATCCTATTAGCCACAGATGAGGGTGATAAATAAAAAACAATGTCAAAAGTGGACTCAAAAAAACAATGACCCAAAAGACATGAGCAAAAACTTTGGACAGTAAGAATGTTTGGGGACGAGTATAAGAAAGCTGAACAAGTACAAGACTTTCACTATGTTGGCAAAAGGTTGAAAAATAGGCAATAAGGATTATTAAACAAAAAATGAGCATGGTTTCATTTTGAGAAAGCGCAAAAGCAATGACATATATCAACAATAAAAATGACCAAGATTGCCTCAGACCTGCGCGCCACTCAAATAAGTAGGGAGGAATGAATGTAAAAGAAAATGATTGAAGTTGTTTGAGTTGGATTGTAAACCTTGTAAAGGCGACTGCTATTAGTAGATTGAGGGAGATAAAAAAATGTATAAATTGTTGATTAACAATAAAATAAATTAATATAGGTAAAGAAATAAGGAGATATTCTATTAGGAATAGATAAGGAACAGGAATGGCAGTCTGTGCCAAAAAATTTTTATCAGTGCGCGTAGCATGGATAGAAAAGACAAGGACAATCCACCCTCCTAAGAGGAGGTTTGCGTCTATTTCGGTAAATAGTTTGAAAAAACCAAATAGAAGCAAACCTACTACAAATAAACTTCTCCACCAGCCAAGTTCTACCAATATGCGGTAAGTAATTTTACAACGTATCCAAAGTAGTGTTGTCATATTTATAATCTTTTTAATAGGATTTCTTCGCCTTGTTTGAAATCCCTTTCTAAAATACCGCCTTGAACTTCTGTATTACCCATTAAATATTTTTCGCCAAGATTATGCGCCAATTTGAGTCTGCCACCAAAAGGAGCTTTGATTTTGATTTCTGTGATTTTACCATCTCTTATTTTAGCACTGATAGAGAAGCCTCCTTCTGCTCTAATATTCTCGAAGGAAAAAGAAGAATTTAACCACGCCAAAGGCACATCGGGTACAATATGAACTACATCTTGTCTTTGCTGAACCAAAAGTTCTAAAACAGCACTTAGCGCACCTTGTCCTGCGTCTAACTGCATGACTTCATTGTTTTTGAAATCTGAAGGCATTTTATAATAAGTAGGTGAACCAATGATAGATACGCCTGTGGTGTTGGCATTGTGCAGTGTTCCTCTTCCTTCATTTACAAAATTTTCTCTCCACCAGTATAGCCAAGAAACCGCCGCTTCGGTTCGCCCGCAACGAGCGTTCAGAATAGAAGCCCAAGGCACGCACCACCCGCTCCATGCGCCCGACCCTTGTGCTACCCAACGGTTCAGTGTACTATTTACAATTTGCTTATGCGCTGTTGCTTGCGGGTCAATAGTGCCAAAAGGATAAATCCCGCCCAAGTGTGCATGGTGTCTATGGCTATCCTCCAAGTCTGTACCCTCCCAAAGAGCAATAAAAGTAGAATTATTGCCCCATCTTTCTGCATTCCATGCGCCTTTGATAGTGCTGTAAGGCGGCAAAGATTCGCTTACTTTTTGCCAGCGAGGGTCTATTTCTTGGTTTAGCACTTTGGCGGCTTGGGGCAAAATCTGGGCAATCAAATGAAAAGCCGCTAATTGGAAGGAAGCATTTTTGCCCCATGCGTCCATGTCCGCGCCTTTGAACTCTGGACTGACCGAAACAGGTAAACTTAACACAGTACGCCCATCGCCATACCTATTTTCTTCTGCCATTGCCCAATAGCCCTCAAAAGCGCCTATCAATAAAGGCATGGCTATTTCTTTCAAAATTTTATCGTCCATCGTATATCTATAATGTTGCCATGCCAACTGCGCCATCCATGCGGTACAAGCATGGTCTATAGTCCCTGTCCAGAAATTCCCTACTACTTGGCATCGGTCATCTACCGCATGGGGCAACATCAAAGCCTTCTCATTTCCAAAGAACTGTTTTCCATTTTTTTGCATTTGAGGAAACCAATTTTTTATCATTTTCCATACAGGATTGAGATTATTGGCTTTCCCCGTAGCCAAGTTAGGAAGGTAAATCATCTGTACATTGATATTGAAATGATAATCATTGCTCCAAGGAGGGAGTTGGTATTCTTCCATAAATACTCCTTGTAAGGTGCAAGCAACGCCATGCTCTGGCATGGTAGAGGCTTGTTTGTAAAGTCCATAATCTACTATTTCCTGCAAAATAGGGTCAGGCAATTTGATTTGGGGAACTTCTGACCAATAGCTTTTCCACCAGTTAAGTTTTTGAGTCAAAAGCTCTTTGGTGTTATTTTTTGCAAAAGATTCATTTATTTTTTCTTTCCCATTAAGACCTAAAAATGAGCCTATTAGAATCTGACTGCTCTTACTTAAGTAGGCAATCGTAAGAGGGTCATCAGCAGGCAAATTTTGTGTGAAGCCTTTTACACTTGTCATTTCCCATAGCTCTGGAGGCTTTACCCCCCAACTTGCCAAATCTTTTTGTACAGAGGCGTGTTCCCAAGAAGGAATAAGAGTGAGTTGCACCTTCCCCACCAAACTTGCAGGTAAATCCACCCATGCTAACTCATCAAAAGTTGCTTGGTTGATTCTAATGATTTCATTGATAGGCAAATTACTGTTCGTATTTTTATTTTTGTCGCGCACCAGTACGAGTAACTCTGCCTTTCCCAAGTCCAATTTTGCATTTACTAATTGGAAATTGTCAGGTAGCTTGATTTCCAATCGCCCACCACCGATTTGATAAGGTCTGCGCGGTGAATTGGCATCCTTTTGAGGCTCTGCAAAAGCGGCTCGCAGGGCAGGCTCGTCTTTAGCCTCCAACATTCGCTTGACTTCGCGATAGGTAGTCTTTGCGGAAAAGTCATTTCCCCCGCGATGGTCCCAAAAACCCGCCCGTCCAATGGTGATTTTGAGGGTATTATCACTCCCCCAAACCATCAGTCCTTGCGTACCATTGCCTATGAGCGCACCTGCGTGAGTACGCTTGACGGGAAACTGCCAAGTAAGGACTTGCTGGGCTTTTAGCTCTTGCAAGCATAGAAAAATGACGGCGATAAAAATAAAGTTAAACATTCTCATATTGATAGATTTATTATTCTTTCCTAATAAAAATAAACTCTCCACCCTCGTCGCCTGTCTCAAAAATAGAACTATTTTCAGAGGTTTGACGCGAGTTATTCTGCAAAATATTATTGAACAAACTATGTAACTCGCTTGCTCTGAGGTACTTTTCTGTATTGGTTTGTAAGGATTGTAAAAAATATTTCAAGAAAATAGAATCATCAGGAACGGTGGTGAGTTTGGTGCTGGTGATTCCTCTGCGACTTTTTTTCTTGTAATCATTTTGTATGGCTAAGGTCTTGTCAATGTTAGGCTTGGCAGAAGGCTGACTTTGCTCCCCTCTGAACAACTTGCCTGCAAAGCAAGCATCAGCCACCAGCAAAACGTGTTTGCATTTCAT
>JALOMS010000425.1 GCA_025455345.1 Thermoflexibacter sp.
CAGAAAAAAAAATTCAATTCAGGTTCGATAGTTAATTTGTCTATATTCTTCATGTTAAAACAAATGATTCAATCAGTAGTACCCCATTTCTCAGATTCCAATATGGGAATTCTATTAGGGATTTCTGAAAAAAGGAGATACCAAAAAGATGAAGTGATTCTTGGGCAAGGTAAATTCTGTAAAAGTTTGTGGTTTATTGAAGAAGGTGCAGTTAAGGCATATGAGACCATTGAAGGAACAGAACGCACCACTTACTTTTTTATGATGAATACTTTTTTTACAAATTATTACTGTTGGGTTTCAGGTAATGCTTCAGACATTACTTTCAAAGCTGTAAAAGAATGTAAAGTCATTGAGATTGATTACCCTTCATTGGAGAGATTATGTCAGAAGCACCACATTTTCGATACAGTTGGGAGGAAAATGGCCGAAAGGATCTACGTTCAGGAATTTCAATTGCGCAAATTGCTTTTGAATTGTACCGCACTTGACCGGTATGAATACCTTGAGCAAAATAGTCCGGAAGTTTTTCAGCACTTTGCTTTGAAGGATATTGCAGGATTCATCGGTATCACGGATGTTTCCCTAAGCCGGATAAGAAAAAACCGGATTAAAATAAAGTGAACTTATCATTTGATAAGTGAGGCTTTTTTCTGCCCCATTAATTTTGAGGCATCAAAAAAGACTGAATCTTATCAAAGCATGTTAAAATTTATAACTTCTATTACCTTGATATCTTCCCTTTTTGGGATTGTCAATCCTCGTAATGCCAAAGCTCAGGACAACCTTCAGGTTGAAATTTTGGGATTTGATGCGAAACCCAATACTAAAATTATGGTAAGTGTGTTTGCTGAAAAAGGTTTTTTAAAAGAACCTATTCAATCCAAATCGATTAAAGTAACCGGTGACAAAGCCTCGGTGCTTTTTGATTTGCCTGCCGGGGAATATGCTATATCGACTTACCAAGACCTTAACAGCAATGGAAAAATGGACAGGCACTTTTATGGAGCTCCTAAAGAACCATACGGTTTTAGCAATAACATCAAGCCAACAATCGGTCCACCCGATTACGAAGACTGCATTGTAAAAGTCAGTGAAGGCAAGAAAATCATCTCAATAACTCTAATTAAATAAAGAAATGTCAATCGTAATTATTTCTTACATCATCAATATCATGGTAGCCGGCATGATGGGTACGCTACTTTTTTTCAACCTTGGACCAAGGATTACAAGAGTATTTGGGGAAAATACAGCAGCCAGACAGATTCTGTCCTGTCTTTATTTGTCTATTGCCATTTTAAGTACAATTGGATTGTTTGACCAAACCTATTTCTATAAAATAGCATTTGTTCTTTTCCCAATGCAGATAGTATACAAACTGTTGACCTTAGTCGCAGTCAAGGACAAGAAGAATCCGGTGCCGTATGCGAACCTTTTCATTAGCATTGTCCATATTTTTTCGATGTGGTATATCATCGAAAACGGACTATAATAAATGAACCTTATATGGGTAAGATTCTTTGAAATAGTTGTAGCGCGTTTTTTAAACAACTGTAATTGGAATGAACAAAAAGCCCGAGTAACCAAACCATTTTATAGGTTTATCCTATTTCAGCACTTAAAGTGATTTTCATTTTAAGTGCTTTTTTTAGTTGTTTGCAAGAGCATGATTGAAAAGACCTTAAAGAAAAAATCATTGATTTTAATCCATTAACACTTGATTTGTTGGTTTCAAAGTTTTCTTGTATACAGCTCGAAAAAGGATCAGTATTTGCCAAAAGAGACGAGTTTTCAAAAAATTTTGGCTGGGTGGAATCTAGTGTTCTAAGGGCCTATTTTACCAAATACAGTGGCGAGCAGTACAATAATGCAATAAGGGCAATGAAGTCGCAGGATTGTCCGACAATCACCAAATATTCCTTTTTGCGTGTTTACCTTTTTGAATCAAGCAGAAAAGTAACCCAATCAGTTAAGGTTATTATGAATTATTTCTAAAAATGGCATCAAAATTCTGCTTGTAGGAAGAAGAGACCGGAACTAGAATATCCTTAAATTTTATCATGTTGCCTTCCACTTCCTGGATTTTTGAAACATTTATGACATAGGATTTATGGACTCTGATAAATTGATTTTTGGATAGTTTGTTTTCCAAATCGGCAAGTTTTCCCAAGACCATCAGAGGCTTGCTTTTTTCCGAATGTATTTTTACATAGTTGCCATTTCCCTCAAAAAACAATATTTCGCTAAAATAGAATTTATGGATTTTTTTATCAGCCTTGAAAAATATAAAATCGGGGTCTGATTTTGGTTTTTCGGAATCATCTTCCCGAGTGGATTCAAAGTTTTTTGGAACAAGTACTTTGTTGACAGCCTTTAGGAACCGCTCAAAAGCAATTGGCTTGAGTAAGTAATCTATTATGCCATATTCATAACTCTCAAGTGCAAATTCTGAAAATGCGGTTGTCAATATGACTTTGGGTGGATTTTGTAGAGTTTTAAGCATATCCAGTCCTGAGAGTGAAGGCATTTTTATGTCCAAAAATAGAACATCTATTTTTTCGCGGTGCAACACATTCAACGCTTCAAAAGCATTCTTGCATTTACCTACCAAATCCAAGGAGTCTATCTGTAAAATGTACTTTTCCAGGATCTGTTGTGCGATTGGTTCGTCATCTACTATTAAGCATTTGATCTTCATGTGGTTATGGATAGGGTGACTTTGAAGATTTTTTCATTTTTTTCCACTTCCAGTTGGTGTTTTCCTGGATACATTAAATCAAGTCTTTTACGAAGATTGTCAAGGCCTGTCCCGCTCTTTACCTGAACATCAAGATTTTTTCCTATAGAATTTTGAGCCTCAAAAAAGAGTTCATTGTCTTGTACGGCCAAAGAAAACCAAGCAAATGATCCCTCTGATATTGTTTGTAAACCGTGTTTGAAGGCATTTTCTACCAAGGGCACGAACAATAGAGGAGCAATAAAAATGTCTTTATCCCAAGTGGTCAACTCAAACCTGATGTCTGCCTTTTGCGCCAAACGGATTTTTTCAAGGGCAAGGTAATCCTTTATAAAAAGAATTTCCCGGTTCAGACTTGTTTTATCGGTTTTGCTGCTTTCCAACATGTATCTCATTAAATCCGAAAGTTTAAGTGTGATTTCAGCAGCCTCGTGATTTTGATTTTGCAAAATCAGGCCATACAGGTTATTCAATGTATTAAATAAAAAATGTGGATTCACCTGGGTTTTGAGTAAAGAAAGCTCGCTTTTGAGATTTTCGTTTTCAGCTTTAATTACCTGGTCTTGCTTTCTAAAAAACTCTCGGGAAAATTTGATCGAACTTGTAAAAAAAACAAATAATGACAAGTTTAGAAAATGCCTTAATCCAAACCAATCAGAAGGAGGGTCATTTGAATACAAAATTAATCTTAACAACAGTGCGCCGGAGCCTAAAATTAAAATCAAGTAAAACGTATAGAGAAAATATTTTTTTTCAAAAAAGTACCTTGGAAATAGAAAATACAAATTTAAGTAAACCAATACAGCTGAAAACACTAGGAAAGAAATCCATTCAAAGTGTTCAAAAATGTCAGCTCTTGGGTTTTGTTGTAAAAATAGACCATAAAGAAATCCCCAAAAGGCTATGTGTAGCCAGATACGAATACTTTTGGATTTTTCAAAACTTGGCCTCATAACTAAAGTAAATATCGAAATACAAAATCAAGGCTACTTAAATAACGGGGATTTTTGAAGTGTAACCGACATGATTTCTCTTCCCCTTTGAATCATTAAACTTATGTCATTATTGTCACTACCCATAAAAAAATCTTTACCTTCAGAAATAGAGATGCAATATTTCTCGAAATTAATATCGCTAAGGTCGGTATTATTCACAGAAAGAATGACATCACCTACTTGTAAACCTGCTTTCTGAGCTCCTGAATTTGAATAGATATCCTTTATTTTAAACTTATTTTCTACTTCATCATAGTAGTGTCCAAATCCAAAGCTTAAATCTGAAAATGGTGTAGTTTGTTTTTTCCCAAAATAGACAGCTTTTTCCTTTGAAGTGTAATGGATTGTAATAGTTTCAAATTGAGATAAATACTTGTTCCCTATTTTTGATCTTGGAGCATTCATGGAAAGAATTACATTATCGATTGTATCAAAAGGTGTGATTAGTTTGGTTTTAATATATTTAGCTTCTTTCTCTATCCTTCCACCGGTACTTAATGAACTAAGCCCTTTTTTTAATATAACCTCTCCTTCATATCGCTTTAAATTTGCCTCTCCTAAGTCAGAAGCAAGCTCGAATTCACCTGTAAATCCTGTATCCATAATGAAATAATCTTTTCTATTTAGAAACTGGATATCATCAATTAATATTTGTCCCTGAGGCATTGAAAACATAGCTTCAGTTCGTATCGCTTCTTCAGGGATCTTTAACTTTTCAAAATCTGTGCAAGCGATTATTCTTTTATTTACAAAATCAATTTGTAAATTATAGTTCATCAGGAAATTTCCGCCCAAAATCCCACCATTGGCGTAGCAGCTTAACTCTTTGCTCATACCTCTTAATGATACCAAATTCATGTCATTCATAATCATTTTCCCCGTTGATATAGACTTGGATTTAAAAAACTCAATTTTTTGTTCTTGGCCATTTCCATCGGATGAAACATGAGACACATTTGTTTTTTCGAGGCCTAATTCTAAAGCAACTTTTTCCCAAACTATTGTAGGAGCTCCTGTATCAAGGATAAAGCTGTATTCATTCTGATTATTAATTTTGGCCTTAACAATAATTAGGTTGTTTTTTAATTCAAATGGAATTGTATCAG
>JALOMS010000426.1 GCA_025455345.1 Thermoflexibacter sp.
ATCATAGCCTGTATTAGTATTATTACGGAATAAAACTGATACATTATTTGAGTTTTGATTTGCAGTAATTAAATCTAATCTACCGTCTCCATTTATATCACCAGCTTTAATGCTAATTGGATAATCTCCTGAGTTAATGACAGTTGAAAGGTACGTATTTGCATTAATAACACCATTATCAAATCTCAAATTAAAAAATGGGGTAGAAGACGTAATGGAACTTCCTGTCAAAATATTCCTTACTCGCACATCTGATAAAGACAAAATACCCGCAGGAACAACAACTTGCAAAGCAGTGAGAGAGGCAGTATTAACGGTTGCTTTTACACCACCAAAAAAGACCACATTATTGGCAGGAGTTGTACTGAAATTATCTCCATTGATAGTTACTACATCTCCTACCTTGCCAAAGGCAGGGGTGATATTAGTAATGACTGGAACAGGAGCAGGGGTCATGCCTTGTGCGTACAGCTTATGCAGAGGGTAACAAAAAGAGAAGGCAGACAATAAAAGTGTGAAAATAAAATTTGTTTTCTTAGTTTCCATGAGATTGAAAAAGTTAGGATGAATATGAACGCTCTATTTGGCAAGTTTATGAAATTTTTAGTAGAAATTAAAAAAAATAACGATTAAGAAAGCATAAAATTTTTAATTTTGTTTAATGAAAATTAAAATTGGCTTATGCTTAAAAAATTACAAGCTCTTGCGCCTGATGATTTGTAATTATAAAGACATTAAATTTAAGCCTTGTATTTGGTATTGAAGAATTGTACTATCTTCTGTTAGTAAAATGGCTTTGTTTTCTATTGCCTGACATATCAATAGCCTATCAAATGGGTCTTTGTGCAACAAAGGAATTTGGTGCAGATGAGCAATGGTCTGCTCGGTAATAGTCAGTGTATCAATTTGATGTAGATTTCTCTGTTCACTTAGAAATTTGGCGGCTTCATCTGGCAAAGGCAACTTACCTATCTGTTGCTTAATGACACATTCCCAAATAGAGGCAACGCTTAGAAAGACTTCATGCTCTATGTCTAAAATAAGGGCTTTATTGTCATTACTTAACCTTACATCATCAGTAATTAGCCACAAAAAGACGTGAGTATCTAAAATAATTTTCATATTTATTGATAAAAAAAAGTAAGTTCCTCTTCGGGTAAAGGCGTATTAAAATCTGAGGGGACAACAAACTTGCCTTTTGCCAGCCCAGATGGACGTAAAGCTATGTTTTCTTTATATGGTTTGAGAACTGCTACTATTTTTTGGTTGTCTATCAACAAAATATGCTTTCCTTGGAGGACTAAACTCCAATAAAAGCCAAAATTTTGTTGAAAATCTTGAATTAAAATACTCATTGGTCTTATATTTTTGAACAAATATAAGCAAAACGAATAGAAAATAAAGAGGAATATTCATCAAATATTCTAATTTTGTTGCTTTAACAATATTGTTTAATTGGCTTATGCTTAAAAAATTACAAGCACTCTCCCGATGGGCAGATTATTTTTTCACCATTTGGAAAGAATACGGATTGGCAAACTGCCTTTCTTTTTTTAAAAGGCTTTTTACTAAAAAAAATATCATCTTGAATTTGCCTACTGGAAAGTTGATTTACAACCATGAATCCACAGGAGCAACCGTATATCACCTCATCAATTCTCTCCCCAAATTACAAAAAACAATTACTTCTTTACCCAAAGAGGATTATAAAATAATGATTGATGTGGGAGCTAATTGTGGTCATTTCAGTCGCTTTTTTGCAGACCGTTTCCCGCAAACACGTATTTTTGCCGTTGAGCCTTCCCCTGATTTATTTCCCGTGATTGAAGAAAACTTGAAAAACAAGCACTTTACACTCATTCCTTATGCACTTGCGGATAGAAATGGAGAAATGGAGTTTTACCTCAGCAAAAACTCCCAACAGGCAAATTCTTTGATAAAAGACAATGTAGCAATCTTTGACAAAGAGGTAAATATTTTGAAAGTACGAACGCAAACATTTCAGACTTTTCTTTCAGAAAATCACATAGATGCGATAGGTGTCCTCAAAATGGATTGCCAAGGAGCAGAGTACATGATATTAAAAAATGCAGAAGAAGTATTATTAAAAACTAAATATTTAATCTTGGAAGTATCTCTTTTAGATGATAATATGGAAGATTTGCTTCTCTTAGTTCGCAAGCATTTTCCTCATAGAAAGGTCATCAACTCGGTAAGCATGGGCGCAGATGTGCTGTTTTGGAAATGAGGGAGTTTACCAAATGCGCTTGATAGGTTTATCAGCCAAATAAGCGTCTATCATTTCATCTTTGCTAATCAGGTTCATATTTTCAGCAATTGCCTGAGCAATAATTATTCTATCAAAAGGGTCTTTGTGATGAAAGGGCAATTTGTATTGTAAAACAGTGTGAATGAAGTTAATAGAAAGAATTTGCATATCATTTTCTATCACATCATCTATTACGGTTTCATACTCTCCTTTAAGGTCTAATTTACCCAAAGAGGTTTTTATGGAAATTTCCCAAAGACTTGCAATGCTAACGAATATTTCATTATTCTCATCTTCTATAAGTTGCCTTGCAGTAGTACTTAGTTCTTCGTTGCCTGCATTAAACCACAAAAATACGTGTGTATCAATCAAGTATTTCATTTTACATATAGTCGTTAAAATCATCTAAGGGAGCGTCAAAATCAGAGGCAAGTACATACTTCCCCTTTGCTCTGCCAAAAATTCTTTTTTTGGACTGAGGAGTTGCATATTTTTGAGCATACTCACTTTTTAAGAAAATGATAAAATGTAAAACTTCTAATTTCAAACTTTCTGGGAGTTGGTATATCTCTGATAAAATCAATTTTTCAGTCATATTCTTAGGTTTTCTACAAAACTAACAAAAATTTTTCTTTTTCGCAAGCATTTTCCTCATAGAAAAGTCATCAACTCGGTAAGCATGAGCGCAGAGGTGTTGTTTTGGAAATAGAGAAAAAATATATAACTTTGTTTAAAAGTATGAAATATATGCCCGCAAAAGACATTTATCATTACCATGTAAGGAAGGCTTTGGAGCGTGAAAATTGGAATATTACACACGACCCTCTGATTATTCCTGCGGGAAAGCGCAAATTGTACATAGATTTGGGTGCTGAACTGATTGCAGCAGAGCGTGCAGATGAAAAAATAGCCGTAGAAATCAAAAGTTTCGCAGGATTGTCAGACATGAGTGAGTTCCATGACGCACTTGGTCAGTTTATTGTCTATAAAATTGCTTTGGCAGAAAAAGAACCAGAACGCCAATTATTTCTGGCGATTCCACAAGACGTTTACGAAGACTTTTTTGATGACCCATTTATTAGGAAAGTAATTAGCATGAATGAAGTAAAATTAATTATTTTTGACCACCAAAAAGAAGAAATAAAAGCATGGATTCAGTAGAAAAACATAAGAAATTAGTAAGAGAATTGGTAGAAGAAATTTCTAAATTAGGGCAATCCTCTTACAAAGAAATAGAAAATGAGTTAATCATTGATGATGAAAGAGGGCATTACTTACTCTATTCAAGTGGATGGACAAATGAAAGTCGTACTTATGGTTGTTTTCTGCACATAGACGTAAAGCCTGATGGCAAGGTATATTTGCAACATGACGGTACTAATCTTATCATTGCTAATGAATTAGTTACCAAAGGAATAGATAAGGAAAATATAGTTCTTGAATTTAAAGCACCGTCTAAAAGAGTTTATACAGGTTTTGCTAACTAAAATAAGGTCATCAACTCGGTAAGCATGGGCGCAGATGTGCTGTTTTGGAAGTGAGGAAGTTTTACTTAGTTTTTCCCCACATACAGTTGAATGATGTGGTGCCAAACGCCTAAGATTTCTTTGACATTGGTAAAAATATTATTATCAATGTAAAAGGTATTATTCTCAAACTTCATAAAAATCCACTCTACTCCGTCCGTAGCACAGCCGTATAGGAATGGAATATCTTTGCCTTCTGCCTCGTTAAATAGCTTTGCGCCGTAGAGTTGGGCGGCACACTGGGCTATGCCGTAGTCCATGTCTTCGTCTTTTGATTCTACAAGAGAAATAATAGGTGACTCTAAATAAGGGCTTTGGGGGAGGAGCGTAAAGAAAAAATCACAAGCACCAGACAAGTCTTCATCTGGGTTTACTTCTAATTCTTCTCCTGAAAACAGCGTAACTTTATCTTTATAAAAATTGGCAATTTCCATGAGTATAGGGGAAACTACGCGCTCAGATTTTACTTTTTCATTGATAAGTGGGACTATTTTTGCCATAGTGAGTGTTTCTGTTAGCCAATGGCTTGGTTCCGTCAGATTGATACTTACCCCTTCAAATAACTCAACTTTTATTGCAGAAAGTCCAAATTTCTTGGTAACACTTCTCAATTTTTTATATTTGCTATATCCCATTTTCTTCTAATTTTTTAAGTACAAATGTAACTATTTTTTCAAAAAATATAATAGGTTAAAATAGAAAATTGTAAACATTTCCCTCATCAAAAAGTCATCAATTCGGTAGGCATGGGAGCGGAGGTGGGGTTTTAGAAGTGAGGGAGTTAAGGGATTTACATTTTTAAGAACACAGCTACATAGTCTTTTATCTTGCGGAGTATAGCAATAATTTGATAAATATCACTATCAGAGGCATTTAACGCATTACTTACAGCATACTCACTTCCATTTAGCACTAAGAAAAACCAACTTCTGCCCAATACATAGCACCCGTACAGGGGTAT
This sequence comes from Thermoflexibacter sp., assembly GCA_025455345.1. Classification (GTDB taxonomy): domain Bacteria; phylum Bacteroidota; class Bacteroidia; order Cytophagales; family Thermoflexibacteraceae; genus Thermoflexibacter. The sequence goes on from JALOMS010000426.1 coordinate 4,757, forward strand.
GGTTTTATCATTTTTTGCTTGTGCGGTCAGTAATTCTGCTAATAGCTGTCCTTTGGGGTCAGAAGAGCCTTTTTTTTGTAATCCACAATATCTAAAATTACGCTGATACACTGCATTTTAAGCTCATCTTCGTTCCAATAATCTGCAAACTCTAAAATTTGCTCTCTTAATCTCTCAATACGTTTGGTATCAAACTCATTAAAGACTTCTATTGCACTTAACCAATCATTGAGTAAGGGCATATTTCTTACTTTTTGGATTCCAAATGTCATCTCAATGTCTTGTGTTTCCCAATTTTCAAAATTTCGCATAATTCATTTTTTACTCAAAGTTAGCAAAAAAATTTAATAAAAGATAGTTGAATTAAAAAAACTGTGGCAGATTAGTTGCAAATTTCTCTCACCACAATCCATCAATTCGGTAAGCATGGGTGCAGAGGTGGGGTTTTGGAGATAGACAAAATCAGAGGAGTTTTAGCTTAAAAGTTTTGTTTCTAAGATTTCTTTGAACTTGCGGAGAATAGCAATGATTTGAAGTAAGTCGTCTTTTTCAGTACAGTCGTAAGACTTGGAAAGGCAGTAAGTTTTTCCTTCCATGATAGCAAATGTCCACTGTTTACCTACTACCTCACAGCCATACAAGGGTTTATCCGTTCTAAGATTTGCGGCACGATTGGTTTCTTGTGCTATCAAGAAAGCCTCTAATAGCTGTGCCATTGAATCTCCTTTGGGATTTTTAAGTGGTTTCCATTCCTGAAAATGGAAATAGGGGATTTTGGGCTTGTCTAAAATCCCTTTTGCAATCATAAAATCTGTCTTTGTTTTTAAGAAGATACCTTCTACGGTAGCGGAAATTGTCTTCTCGAAATAAGTATGATAATTAGGCTGATTTCGTAAATGCCCCAGACGCAGTACAAAAGATATAAACATCATTTTAAGGTCTTCTTCTTGCCAGCCAGCAATATTCTGTACAGCGTCTTGGCGAATGTCATCAAATAATTGCTGTTCGGCAGGGCTAAGGGTAGTAGTTGCGTTTGTCCATTCCGCTAAAGAAGGTATCATTTCACTCCCTACTAAGCGTGTCAAGCCAAACATTTCTATCAATTCTGCTTCACTGTACTGCTTTTCCTTATTTCTTTGCGTTTTTGCCATGCTCCTTATTTTCTTTCAACAAAACTAACAAAAATTTTTCTTTTTTGCAAGCATTTCCCTCATAGAAAGGTCATCATTTCTATAAGTGTGAGCGCAGAGGTGGGGTTTTGGAAGTGAGGTTTTCTACGCTTGCCTAAGCGTTGTTGTTTCTACAAATGGAAAAAGTTGTATGCCTGTTTTTTTGATTCGCAGATTCAAGAGATAAATGCAACCTTATTGTTTAAAAATTTTTGCACTTGTTCTATTGGACTTTCAAAGTTTAATCTCTTTCTGGGTCTTCGGTTGAGGGTTTCCTGCACCTATTGAATAAACTGGTCTGATAGTTGGCTAAAATCGGTCTTTTTAGGAATAAATTGACGGATTAAGCCATTCAAATTTTCACGGTTCGCCGCCGCGATTTGACCCTCTTTCCCACAAATGGTAAGGATGAGCAAAGAAAAAATCAATTTCCAAATCTCCAAAACGTTCCCTGTTTTCTACCACCTTGGGGCGATTTTCTATGCTCACTCTGCCCTCTTTTGTCCTTAGACTGACCTCTGGAGCGATATTTTTTCCCTTTGCTACGCAGATAAGTATGCAAATCTCCTT
>JALOMS010000016.1 GCA_025455345.1 Thermoflexibacter sp.
TAGATGAAGGAACGCAGATGATAGGGAAAAAGGTGGATTACGTTTTTATTGGTAGCTGTACCAACTCTCGCATAGAGGACTTACGCATGGTAGCAAACTTTGTCAAAGGTAAGAAAAAAGCGGAAGGTGTAGAAGTGCTTATTATTCCTGGGTCAAAACAAGTAGAAATCCAAGCAAAAAAAGAAGGATTAGATGAGGTATTCAAAGCCGCAGGTTTTGATTTAAGAGAACCCGGTTGCTCGGCTTGCTTGGGCATGAACGAGGACAAAATTCCCGCAGGCAAATACTGTGTATCCACATCAAACCGCAATTTTGAGGGGAGGCAGGGACCAGGTGCGCGTACCTTTTTAGCAAGCCCGCTTACTGCGGCTGTTGCCGCTATCACAGGATACGTACAAGATGTAAGAGAATATTTGTAGGACAAATCTCAACAAACTCGTATGTCCTAATACGAGTTTGTTGAGTATTTTTATTTATTGTAATAAGCTATTTTGACGTTTATCCTATCTCTTCTATGGACTTGCCAACCAAATAATCAATAATCCCTATCATTTTCTTTTTCAGATTATTAGAGGCTATGGCTAAATTCTCTATGAATTCTTCTTCTACTGCTTGTTGGTTATCTATGAGGTCTGTAATAGATTTGACAGCCATAAAAGGAATATGGTACATATTGGCTACCCAAGCAATAGCCGCCGCTTCCATTTCTTTGACCACAGGAGTTTCTATATTGATAATAGCCAAGTCAGTAGGCGTAATATCCAATGAATTTCCTGTGGAAACATTGGCTAACTTCATGCCCAATTTGATAGCCAAAGAAGAGGCATTTACACAAGGATAGTTGCCCATGCCATACTTATCAAATCCGGGCAAGGGTATGCGACGGTCGTGGTAACGTATGTATTTATTACTTACATAAACATCACCTATCTCGCTCCCATGCTGGGCAAAGCCCCCGGCTGTACCCGCATTGATGATGAGGTCTGGTCTGAAGTGTTGGACAGCCAAATAAGCGGCAAGAGTAGCAGGCTGAGTAGCCACACAGTCCAAATTAAAATCTCTATCTCTACCATTGAGCAAAATAGTAATATCAATGCCTTCTTTATCAATGTGATATGCTTCCATTGGGAGGGCTTCATCAAATATTTTAGGTAGCTTATAAAAGTTATATTCTTCTATGAGTGGTCTTGCTTCTTGTTTCATTGCCATGATAATGGCTACTTTTTCAATAGGTTTCTTCATAAAATAGGCGATGTGGTATTCATAAAATGTGCAAACTAACTATGAAAGTAAATAAAGAGGGTAGTAATATGGTGAATGAGGGAGAAAATTTTTCCAAAAATACAAAAATCATTATTCTTTCAAAATACTATCATCAAATTTGCAGATAATACCTTTTGCACCTACGGCAAAACCTGTTTTTCCTGAAAAACTAAGAGAATGGAAAATAGTTTCATCTATTTGTGTCCATGTTTTGCCAAAATCTTTGGAATAGGTAGTTCCATTGCCTACCGCTATCAATATATTTTTCCCATAAATAGCTACTGCCTCTTTTAATCCTGATGGTTTGGTAGTAGTAAGTATGTCCCAAGACCTACCACCATTGTAGGTAATACTTACGTTGGGGCTATTGTCCTGAATTTGTAGATAATCTCCACCGACTGCGATGCCCGTGTCTTTATTCCAAAAATTTAGTCCAAAAATGCCAGAGCTTTTGCCTGCTTTGATAGGAGTCGGGCTTACCCACCAAGTCATACCCCTATCCTGCGTATAAATGACTCGCCCCATACTACCCCCGCCTGTGCCTATCCATGCGTTCGCTTGCCCTGCCGTAACGATAGCAGTTCCACTTGCCGCAAATGCCGCTTCTCCATCTTGGACAGAAGGCAATCTTTCAGGAGGAATTCTCTGCCAAGACTGTCCACCGTCTTTGGTGGTCAAAACATAAAACTTACCCTCTATTGGGTCTCCGAAAGCAATGCCATTTTTCCTATCCCAAAAGGCAATGCCGTCTAAAAAGACTCCTTTTTCTTGTGTTTCAAATACAATTTCCCAAGTTTGCCCACCATCATTGGTCTTGTATATTTTTGCTTTACCCTTTTCTGCCTCTCCAGCACTCATAAGTATTGCTGTATTTCCATCAAAAGCATGAACATCTCTAAAATCTAAGCTATCCGCATTGGCAACCTTCCCAACTTGCCAAGACTTGCCTCCATCATTGGTTTTTACGAAAGTGCCTTGACTCCCTCCTACCCAACAAATCTTAGTATTTACGGTATGAACAGCTCTAAAATTGGACTTGGTTGCTACCATTTGAGGTGTCCATTGGGCTAAAATATTCCAATGTATAAGGCTAAAAGTTATAAAAACTAAAATTTTTCTCATAAAAAACTCTTTTTTACAAAAGTAGTAAATCCAAATGCTTTCAGGTAGGAGATTTTGTATAATTTTGCCCCCTATTTTTTGCTCATTTAACCATTTAATTATGATGCCTTTTTTAGATATTTTTAAGCAAGCCCAACTTGCAAGCAGAAAACTCAATTTGCTGACAGAAAGCCAAATCAATGAGATATTAAGAGAAGTAGCGCGTGCGGCTATGAGTCAGCTTGATTTTATTTTAGAAGAAAACAAAAAGGATTTGGCAAATATGGACAAGCAAGACCCCAAATACGACCGCTTGCAACTTTCCCCCCAACGCATAGAAGCAATCGCTCAGGATATTCTCAATGTCAGTCATTTACCATCTCCTTTAGGCAAGGTGATAGAAAAGAAAATACTCCCTAACGGACTTGATTTACAAAAAGTTAGCGTTCCTTTAGGAGTAATTGGGATTATTTACGAAGCCCGTCCTAACGTTACTTTTGACGTATTTTCTTTGTGCCTCAAGGCAGGCAATGTAAGCATTCTCAAAGGTGGAAGCGATGCCCATTTTTCCAATGTAGCTATTTTGACAGTAATCCAAGAAGTGCTTGAAAAACATCATATTACAAAAAATATAGTCCAATTACTACCACCAAGCCGAGAGGCAACTACTGCCTTACTGCATGCGATAGGCTTTGTAGATGTTATTATTCCCAGAGGAAGCCAACAACTCATTGATTTTGTTCGCCAAAACGCAAAAGTTCCTGTGATAGAAACAGGAGCAGGTATAGTACACACATACTTTGACCAAAGTGGAGATTTGGCAAAGGGCAAAGCCATCATTTACAATGCCAAAACACGCAGAGTCAGTGTTTGTAATGCCTTAGATTGTCTTATCATTCATAAAAACCGCCTCAATGACCTATCCGAACTCATAGAACCATTGGCAAACCATGATGTGGAGATTTTCGCTGATGAGCAAGCCTTGCCTTACCTCAAAAATAGTAATTATCCTACTCATCTTGTCCAATTAGCTAATCCTCAACACTTTGGCACAGAGTTTTTATCGTATAAAATGGCTATTAAAACAGTGGATAGTTTTGATGAAGCCATTACGCACATTGCCAATCATAGCTCTAAACATAGTGAAGCAATAATAGCTGAAGATGAAGAAGTTGCAAATAATTTTTTGAAAATGGTAGATGCCGCAGTAGTTTTTGCGAATACCTCTACTGCTTTTACCGATGGCGCACAGTTTGGCTTGGGGGCAGAGATAGGCATTAGTACCCAAAAACTACACGCCAGAGGTCCTATGGCATTGGAAGAAATCACTTCCTACAAATGGATTGCCAAAGGAAATGGACAAATCAGAGCATAGTTGGGCTTAGACCTAACCAATCAAAATGAATACGTATCAGGCAAGATTAACGTTAAGGAAAAGGTGTTAATAAAAATATAATTAGGATACTTCTATTTTTTTAAACATAAAATCGTATTTTTGTTGTATCATAAAGTCTTATCCTAATTTTGCCTCCTAAATATTTTATGTTTTTTTGATAAAAATAAGATTATTGAAGCAATTTGACATGAAATTTGATTAGACTAATTCTACTCTTTTATACAATTTTTTGTAAAATTGCATTTCTTTAAATTTGTATTTGATTTTAAAATTAAAGAATACAAATTTCGCCCCCAGATACTATAAGATTTGTTATTGGATAAAAATAATAATTAGGCTTATTTTGTCTTTGATTGAGTACCAATGAATATTTCTTTAAAACTCACTCTATTCTGCCTTTCTTTAGTATTTTTTAGTTGTTTGGCATTACTTTATTTGGCGAATTACGAAACACAAAATTCGTTAAGAGAAGAAGTAAGGGCAAAGTTGGAGAGGGAGTCAAATTTTGCGATGGAAAACATTGACCGTTTTATCTACGAACGGCTCAATGACATTCGTACTTTTGCCAAAGATGGCATTATAAGTCGGGGGACTTATGGCAAAAAAGCTTCTACTTCTGAAGAAATCAACGAAAGATTGCGTTTGTTCAAACAATCAAGCAACTTGTATTTAAGCCTTTCATTTTATGATACCTCACGCACCAGAATTTCAGATACTGATAGCACACAGATTGGGAAGAAAAGCACTCGTAATAGATTTTGGAAAAGACTACCTAAAGAGGAAATAATTGTAGATGTTTATACTTCTGAAAATCAGCCTATTATGCACTTTGCTGCAAGTGTATATGATGAGAATGGTTTTTATGTGGGGGTGATTGTATCAAGGGTATTGGTAACAGAACTCAAAGAAGTATTTAAGAGTGTGGTAGAAGATGAGAAACAGGTCAAAGGATTAAAAGTTGCTCTTTTGGACAGCATAGGATACATTATGTACTCCAATGACCCCAAGGTCAATATTCTGAAAGACCCCTATCCAGATATAGAAGTTCTCAAACAACACATCTCAAAACAAATCAAACAAAAACGATGGGTGCCTAATTTCTTTGAAAATAATGAAAAAATCTTCTTTTATATTAGAGAGAATGGCTACTCTGTCTATCATGGGCAAGGGTGGATATTCATTATGAGCCTTCCAAAGGAAGAGGCTTTCAAAAGTGCGAATGCTTTGAGTAATCGCCTATTTCTGTCTTCTATTCCTATCTTGTTTGTTGCCTTGTTCTTAGCACTATTTTTAGGTCAATACTTTTCCCAACCTATTGTTGCCCTTACCGAAGCCGCAGAAGAATTGGGCAAGGGAAATCTTAATGCGCGATTCGAGTATAAAAAGGAATTTGGGCATAAACATGACGAGATAGGAACGCTGTGGCAAAACTTCGTTTTTATGGCAGAGAGGCTGAAATTTAAAATGATAGAGCAAGAGGATATGAACCACGAACTTGTTAATATTAATGACCAGCTCAAAGTCAAGTTTGATGAGGTACAGATGAAAAACGAAGAAATACAAGCGTATAATGAAAAAATGGGCTACCAAAAGCGAGAAATAGAGCAGGCATTGAAAGAGATAGAAAAGAAAAATAAAAATATTACCTCAAGTATTAATTATGCAGAGAGAATTCAGGCGGCTATACTGCCTGATAGAGAATATATCCGTAGTCTTTTCAGAGAATCTTTTGTACTTTTCAAACCAAGAGATATTGTTAGTGGTGATTTTTATTGGTTTCGCAAACTAAGTTCTCCAGAAGGAGACGAATTAATAGTTGCTGCGGCTGTTGATTGTACGGGGCATGGAGTACCTGGCGCACTGATGTCTGTCATTGGGGATACGCTGATGTACCAGATTATTGTAGTGGAGCGTACTTTCCAACCTGCCCAAATTCTTCGAAAACTTAATAATGGTGTAAAAAAAATATTGAAACAAGAAGACGCTCACCATCACCACAATAAGCACGATGGTATGGATATGGCATTGTGCGTCATCAATATGAGTCAAATGAAATTAGATTTTGTAGGGGCGCATCGACCACTATGGTTTTTCCAAAATGGAGAGTTCAAAGAAATAGATGGCGACCGCATCACGATTGGTGGAGTAGGCAGAAAGAAATACGAGCTTCGCCAACACGAGGTTCACTTTAGCAAAGGCGATACCATCTATATGTTTTCAGATGGTTTTGCAGACCAGTTTGGAGGATACAGAGACATGGCTTCTCGCAAATACTCCCCTAATCGTCTCAGGAAACTTTTAATGGATATCCAACCGCATGATATGCAGACTCAACATTTTATCTTAGACAATGAATTTGAGCTTTGGAAAGGGAATGAAAGCCAATTAGATGATGTGATGATTATAGGTATTAGGATAATATAACCAATACAAGCGTAATACTTGTCTCTAAAAAAATTTAAGATTTAGCCCTGAGCGCCAATAGTAGCAAACAAAATCTTGCTAACACTAAGGAGGGAAAGCCTAACAAACTAAATCATAATAAACTATGATTAAATATATCATATTTCTGAGTTTACTTGTAACTCATATATCTTTAGGACAAGCCTCAAAAGCCTTTAAAGTAGTTTTATCAAAATCAAATACATATAAATTTGATAGAAATCAATCTATTAGTGAAAACGATACACTGATTCTACAAAAAGATGATTATATCCTCTTATCAATAGGTGATAGCATTTATGTAGAACTTGATTCACAAGGTTTGTACCCAATGAATAGTATTATGAGCGACAATCTTATTAAAAAGCACTCTAACGAATGCGTTAAATATGTAGTTAATCAAATGCAAAATAATTATTCAAATTACAAAGAACACAAAATTGCATTTTTTAAGAGGAGTTCATCTGTTTTTCAAGAGATTCATTTAACAATAAGATTACCCTTTGAAACATTTACATTAAGTAATATAATGACAATTCATTATTCAGATCATTTCTTTGATGATTCTTGGTGGGATAGTTCCAATTACAAAGTATTAGGGCTAGGAATAAATCTTGATAGTGGTGGCACAGAAAATATTATTTATCAAATGACTACTAAACAAAAAAAAACAAAAATAATATTAGATACTTTAGCCTATAAAGTTTTCACCTTTGCATATTTGCCAATGGATGAAAACCAAAAACTGATTTTTGATTTTGGAATGGGGCAACATATAATAAAAAACCTATCTTATTTTGATAAACCAAAATTCAATTTTATAAAGCAAGAATATCATAGAATTTTTAATGACTCAAACATTAAAAGTAGTTTAATCCAAAAATTAGCAGAGGCTTACTTTTTTGATAAACATGAGCTTTATATAGATGCTATCAATTCTTTTGAAGACGCGATGGTGTTAAAAGGTAGTGAGATAAAAGAATGTGTTAATTTTTACAATACTTTTTTTGAGAGGCACAAATGATTAGAAATATATGGCAAATTTTTAGCCTTGAGCCAATAGGATTTCCTAAAGTCATATTTCATTATATAACTTATTGATTATCAATATAAATTTTTTCTTGGGCAAAAGAATACAATTGCAAAAACAGGGAATGGAAAAGTATTTAAAACAGATTTTAGCCTAAAAGTCATGCAAGACATCATAGAAAAAATAAAGGAGTTGGAAGCCCAATGGAAGGCTCTGCAACCCATGAAAGCAGAGTTTCAAAAGAAATTTGACCAAAAAATGAGACTGGAATTTAACTACAATTCCAATCACATAGAGGGCAATACGCTGACTTATGGTGAAACGGAATTATTGCTTATTTTTGATGATACCAAAGGCAACCATACTTATAGGGAATATGAAGAGATGAAAGAGCATGATGTTGCTTATCAGCTTATTAGAGAGTGGGCAAAAGACACAGAACACCCTCTGACAGAGCAACAAATCAAAAATCTGAATAAAATCATCTTGGTCAGACCATTTTGGAAAGAGGCGATTACTGCTGATGGACAGCCTACTCGAAGACAAATCAAAGTGGGCGATTACAAGGAATTTCCTAACTCGGTGCGCTTGCAAAATGGGGAAATCTTTGAATATGCCTCCCCTACGGATACGCCTATCCTCATGGGCGAGCTGGTGCAGTGGTACAGAACAGAAAGCGAAAAAGAAGAAAAACACCCCATAGAGTTAGCGGCACTACTTCACTACAAATTTGTGCGAATACACCCTTTTGATGACGGAAATGGCAGAATATCAAGGCTTTTGATGAATTATGTCTTACTCAAAAACGACCTTCCACCTGTGGTGGTGAAATCCGCAGACAAGCGCAATTACCTTGCCGCCCTGCACAGCGCAGATACAGGCGACTTAGCCGCTTTTGTGGAATACATTGCCCATCAGTTGGTTTGGAGCTTAGAAATGGGAATCAAAGCTGCCAAAGGGGAAAGCATAGAAGAACCTGATGACTTGGACAAGGAAATTAGCTTGCTCAAAAAGGAACTGGCAAATGAAAATGTGTTACAAGAAACTGCCACAGTGGAGAATATAGCCCAAGTCATAGAAGAAAATCTCATTCCCTTGTTCCAATGGGTAGAGGAAAAATGTGAAGGTTTGAAAGAATTTTTCTTTGATTATGATAGAACCATTAATTTAGAAGTAGAACAAGATAATATTAGTAAATTAATTGGTTCTAAAAAAATAGTTTGGGAAAATGTAAAAGCTGATATACATTATCATTTAATAACAAGTGGTAAAAAGGCAACACATATTTCCTATAAATATGAATTAAAAGGTTTAAAAAAAACAACTCATGCTCGTTGTTTCTACTTGAATATCCATGTGCATTTTAATGAATATTACTACACTATCAAAACTGACAGTAATGAAAATCGCTTTCCTTATGGGAAAAAAATAGACAAAAATACCTTAGAAGAAATAGCTAAACCACTGATAAAAAATATCATAGAGGGAATAAAGCAGGTAAACAATGGAAAATAAATATTCCCCAAAGGTACAAGTGTAACACTTATACTAAAAATGGTTCAAGACTGAGTCCCGAACCATCATAATATGCTATTAATTAACTATTTAAGATTTCAAGATTTCAGCTTATTGGCTTCCTTTATATACAACTCAATCGCTCCTGTCATAGAAGGGGCATTGGGCTGTGGTGCTTGTATATCCAAAATGAGGTTATGTTCGGTAACAGCCTTAGCCGTAGTAGGTCCAAAAGCCGCAATACGCATATCTCCTTGTTGGAAATCAGGGAAATTAGTAAATAAAGAATGTACTCCCGAAGGACTAAAAAAGCCAATCATGTCATAAGCCGTCAAATTTATATCTGACAAGTTACTTGCTACTGTTCTATAAATAATTGCCTCTGAGCATTTAATGTTATTTTTTGCCATGTAAAGAGGAATCTCATCTCTCCTTATCTCAGAGCAAGGGTATAAGAACTTTTCTGTTTTATGTTTTTTAATTAATTCCGTCAAATCCGCCGCAGTCCGCACCCCATGGAATATTTTCCGCTTGCGAATAACGATATACTTTTGCAAGTAATTAGATTGTTGTTCTGTGATACAGAAATACTTCATTTCTGGAGGCATTTCTATTTTCATCTCTTCACAGAGTTTAAAAAAGAAATCAATAGCATTCTTGCTTGTAAAAACAATAGCCGTATGGTCAAGAATACCAATTTTTTGTTTTCTAAATTCCTTGGCGGGTAATGGCTCAACTTGGATAAAAGGTTTGAAATCTATCTTGATACCATACTTCGTTGCCAATTCTGTATAGGGAGATTTTTCATTACTATCAGGTTGCGGTTGAGAAATCAAAATTGATTTTACCTCTCGCATCCTGTTTTTGTTCAATTTCTCATCTGCCATATCTAATCCTAAGCTATTCTATTATTGATAAAATTCAAAATTATTGACTAAAAAGTTTCGCAGACAAAATCAAGGGCAAGTATTCAGAGGCGCAAAGATATGAAAATAAATATATTTTCCGATAATTTACCCCATTATTTATTCTATATGTCATCAATAAAGCCTGCAAAATTAAAAAAAATAGAAATATATATACAATACTGTCCAAATAAATCTGTGGTAAGATAGTAGCAATAGAGTTAGCTAATAATGTGATAAACAAGAGTATAGCACAAAAAATCTGTGAGATACCCATGTACTCCTGAAAATGTAGATTTACGATTTGCCTGTCATTGTACAAAGAACCTAATAACCAGATTATCAAAAACTTAATACATACAAAAGCAATAATAAATGAGCTAAGTAAACCCCAATTTTGTAATTTCTCAAAAATACTTACCCCCGTATCCAAAAAAAAGGAATACGAGATGAGAGGAGTATAAGTAGATAAAAAGATGATGACATAAGCAATAGAGAATCCATAAAAAAACAAGAAAAATAGAATTGAGGGGGCTGAAAATCGCTTAATTTGATTTTTACCTTTGAGAAAACTATCTAAAGATATCCAAAGCATATTCAATGAAAAAATCGGCTTGATAGTCTGGGAAAAGAAAGCCAAAATTACTAAAATTCCTAAAGTAGCTATCATCAAAAAATTCTTACTTATCTTATTGGCTATCGCTTTGGGGAGAATAAGCATATCATCATTTAGGTCTTTGGTATCAGTATTAGTAGTAGCAGAAGAAAACTGTTTTTTGTCCAAACTAATACTTACATTAGGTTGTTTTTCAAAGGTTTTTGCTGATAAGTAAGTAATTAGCAATAATTTATTTTTAGATAATTTTGATAAGCTATCTATGCTAAAGTGTTGCCATGCTTCTTGATTGAACTTATAAGATAGATTATTATTGAATAAAAGGAAGTTTCCTGAGTGTCCTAAAATGCTAAAATCAAAATCTTTATACCTCTCACAATCCAAAATCAAATATAATTGTCTTTCCGTAGTATGCAGTTGAGGGAGGAAGGGGACATAATTTTTTAATTGGTTGTCATAAATAGTCCAAGCATTATCCAACGCATATACTTCTACTTGTTCATTTATCACAGGAGATTTGGCAAATAAGCCTCCCCAAAAAATGAATAATAAAAGAAGAATCGATATATTTTTAACCTGAAAAGTCAAGATGAATATTTTTTTGCAAATTTACGAGAATATTTAACTTTTTACTAAACATATATGTATGGAAAATTTAAGTTATCCAATTGGACAGTTTGTATATGAAGGCAAATACAGCGTAGCACAGAGAAAACAGCTCATTTTTCAAATAGCAGAAACACCTACTCTTTTGCGAGAAGCACTATCAAATCTATCCCAAGCCCAATTGGACACGCCCTATCGTCCTGAAGGCTGGACAGTTAGACAACTCTTACACCACATCCCAGATAGTCATCTGAATGCCTACATTAGATTCAAATTAACGCTTACCGAAGATACCCCTACTATTAAACCTTACTTGGAAGAAAAGTGGGCGAACTTAGCTGATACCTTCCAAACACCCATTGATGTGTCTTTGGCTCTATTGGAAGCAACGCACTTTCGTTGGGTGATGGTGCTTAAAAATATGAAAGACAATGACTTTGACCGTACTTATTTCCACCCAGAATCACAAAAAACATTTACTTTAGATGAGGCTTTGGGCTTATACGTTTGGCATGGAAAGCATCACATTGCTCATATTACTTCTCTTAGAAAACGCATGGGCTGGTAGAAAAAAAGTTATCCTGATAGATATCTAACGTTGGGCTTCTATTGGGACAAAACTTGTATTAGGATAGTAACAAATAATAGTCATGGTAGAAGTATGGGACTCTATTAAAAATAATTTAACTTTGCACCAAAGTTAGAGAATATGCAAAAGTAATAAAAAATTAAATGACTGATAATCAAAATATTAAATCAAGATTTGGCATTATAGGTAACTCCTCTGCTCTCAATCATGCGGTTCAGGTAGCGGTACAAGTAGCCGCTACGGATATGACCGTCCTCATTACAGGCGAAAGTGGTACAGGCAAGGAGTCCTTCTCAAAAATTATTCACCAGTTAAGCCCCCGCAAACACAACAATTTCATTGCGATTAACTGTGGAGCTATTCCAGAAGGCACAATCGATTCAGAGCTTTTTGGGCATGAAAAAGGTTCTTTTACAGGAGCGACCGAAGCCCGCAAAGGCTATTTTGAGGAAACCAATGGAGGAACTATTTTCTTGGACGAGATTGGAGAAATGCCCTTAGGCACACAGGCGCGCCTCTTGCGTGTGTTAGAAAACGGAGAGTTTATTCGCGTAGGTTCTTCCAAAGTGCAAAAAACCAATGTGCGCGTAGTTGCCGCTACCAATGTGGACTTGATGAGAGCAGTAGAGAAAGGCAAATTCCGCCAAGATTTGTATTTTCGCTTGAATACCGTTCCTATATTTATTCCGCCTTTGAGAGAGCGCGGCAATGATATTTTGCTCTTATTCAGAAAGTTTGCTTCTGATTTTGCAGAAAAAAACTTTGTAAAGCCCATTAATTTAGATGAAGAATCGAAAAAACTCCTGCTCAAGTTTCGTTTTCCCGGCAATATCAGACAGCTAAAAAATATAGTCAATCAAATTTCAGTATTAGAGGTAGAAAACAAAGACATTAATGCTGAAATCTTGATGAAATATCTCCCTCAAAACCAAGCAACTACATTACCAATACCTTTGAATGAGCAGAGAGATGAGGGACTGAGCGAGAGAGAAAGCATTTTGTTCAAAGCCCTATTTGATGTAAAAAAAGACATTGCCGAGCTTAAGAAACTGGTACTTTCTTTTTTGCAAGGAGAGAGTTCGGGGAAGACCATTATCCAGCAAAACAAACACCTGTTTAACACCATAGAAGATGATGTTTTCTCTTCTGCAAATACCACATTACCAGCTACTTCTTTTAATAACTCAGCCCAGAATGCGCCAGCCTCCACATCTTTCCTGCTCAACCCCCTTACCAATACAAAAGAGGACGAGCATGATGATTTTGAGTATGCGAAGGTAGAAGATATTACCCACAGTATCATGGATGATGATAATTTTTCTTTAGAAAAGCAAGAGAAAGAAATGATTATCAAAGCACTAAAGAAAAACAACAATAAACGCAAGTATGCGGCACAGGATTTGGGTATTTCTGAAAGAACCTTATACAGAAAAATCAAACAATACGGATTAGAGGATTAAATGAAAAAAAATGTTTTAGTTACTACATTTTGGTCTTTTAAAGATGCCTTAGTGCAGACCTATACCCTGCCCTATTTGAAAATTATGCACAGGCATCTACCCGCAGGCAGCACCATCTATCTGCTTACGATAGAGCAGGAACGCTACCAAATCAATCCCGAAGAACTCCCTCAGATAGAAGCAGACTTAGCAAAGTACAATATTGTTTCTGTCAGATTCAGCTATCATAGCTATGGGATTCGCTCTTTGCTCAATTGGATATATATCGTATTTCGTTCATTTTTCCTCATTTTATTCAAAGACGTACATTATATTCATTCTTTCTGTACTACTTCAGGAATGTCGGGTTATCTACTCTCTATACTTACAGGACGTACATACCTCATAGATAGCTACGAGCCTCATGCGGAGGCTTCGGTAGAAAATGGAGATTGGACATGGAAAAGTTTTCGGTTTAGGCTATTATTTTTTTTAGAAAGATTAGAGTCCAAGCGAGCCAAATTCATTATCTCTGCCACAGAAGGTATGAGGAAATACGCCTTAGAAAAATACAATGCCACATTTGAGCATTTCTATGTCAAACCAGCCTGTGTAGATTTGGAATTGTTTTCTTTTAAAAACCGTAAGAATGTGGCTTTAATCAAGGAATTTGGCTATGAGAACAAAATTGTATGCGTTTATGCTGGCAAATTTGGAGGCATTTATTTGGACAAAGAAGTATTTGAATTTTTCAAGGTTGCCGATGATTATTGGGGAGAAAAGTTTAGATTATTAGTCCTTACCAGTCATCAGCCCAAGGAGATAGAAATGCGCTGTCAGGCTGTGGGCATAGATTTTCATAAAGTCAATGTGCGGTTCGTCAATCACGCCCAAATTCCTGACTACATGGGCTTAGCTGATTTTGGCGTTACTCCTGTCAAACCTATACCTACCAAACGCTACTGTACCCCCGTCAAAGATGGTGAATATTGGGCTTTGGGCTTGCCGATAGTCATTACAAGAGATATTTCTGATGACTCTGAAATCGTTGAAAAGCACCAAATAGGCTCAGTGATGTATCATTTTTCTCAAGAAGAATACTTAAGAAATGTGAAAGAAATAGATTATCTTTTACAAAATCATACCACAGAAGAACTCTACCAAAAAGTACGCAAAGTAGCCGAGCAGTACAGAAGTTTTGAAATTGCTGAGTATATTTATGAAGAAATTTATGGGAAATAGTCATTGAATGACATTACCTGCCCATAAATCGCATAACAATTATTTTTAAACACAAAAATTTTGACAATTTAAAAAAAACACTTAGCTTAGTGTGAAAAATACGCTTTAAGCCACTTAAATATCAAACACAGACTTATTTTATGTACACATACGAATATCCACGTCCCGCACTTTCAGTAGATTGTGTTATTTTTGGATTAGATGAAAACGAACTCAAGGTACTGCTTATAGAACGTGGGCATGACCCCTACGCTGGCTGTTGGGCATTCCCTGGTGGGTTTGTGGATATGGACGAAACTACAGAAGCCGCTGCGAAAAGAGAACTATGGGAAGAAACAGGGCTACAAAATATGTTCATGGAACAACTTTATACTTTCAGTGATGTACATAGAGACCCCCGTGGGCGGGTCGTCAGCGTAGCCTATTATGCTTTGGTAAAGCTTAGCGATGTCAAAGACCAAGTGAGTGCCTCTTCCGATGCCCAAAAAGCAGAATGGTTTCCTGTCAATAGCTTACCCGCTTTGGCTTTTGACCATGCAAAGATTTTTGATACGGCGTTTACCCGTTTGAAAGGGAAAGTTAGATACCAACCTCTTGGTTTTGAATTGCTTCCAGAGAAGTTTACCCTCAGCCAATTACAAAAATTGTACGAATTGATATTGAATAAAGAATTGGACAAGCGAAATTTTCGTAAAAAAATCTTGAGCATGGCTCTCCTTATAGAACTCCCAGAACGCCAAAAAGGAGTATCGCACCGCGCCGCCAAGCTATACCAATTCGATAAAGTAAAGTACAAAGAATTAGAAGCAAAAGGATTTTCATTTGAGCTTTAGAGTGAAATTACGCTTTATCTATTTGATAATCAATAGATAGTTATTTTTAAAATCCGATTTGTCAAAATTAATAGTGCATCATTAAAAATATTAGCCTAAAACCCCTACGATTTCATAAATTTCTTTACATTTGAAAAGCTAAAATACAGTTTTAAAAATTTAAACTTTAAAATACAAAATCTTTGTGAATATCTTACAGACCAAAAATGTAGTAAAGCAATATGCTAATCACACTGCACTTAACCAAGTAAGTATCAATGTTCCTAAAGGAAGCATTTATGGTTTGCTGGGTCCCAACGGTGCAGGAAAAACCTCCCTTATTAGAATTATTACCCAAATTACAGGAGCAGATAGCGGGGAAGTACTGATTCATGGAGAGCCTCTGTTGCCCAAACATATCCAATCCATTGGGTATATGCCCGAAGAGCGTGGCTTGTATAGAAAAATGAAAGTTGGCGAACAGCTACTTTACTTAGCTCGTTTGAAGGGAATGGCACAAAACGAAGCTAAAAATCGTATTCGCAGATGGTTAGAAAAACTAAAAATAGAAAATTGGTGGAATAAGAATGTAGAAGACCTTTCTAAAGGAATGCAACAAAAAGTCCAATTCATCGCTACGGTCTTACACCAACCTGATTTGATTATTTTAGATGAACCCTTTTCTGGATTAGACCCTGTGAATGAGAATATTATACGTGATGAGATTTTGGAATTGAGAAAGCAAGGTAGTACAATCATTTTCTCTACGCATCGCATGGAGACCGTCGAAGAGCTATGTGATGATATTACACTGATTAACAAATCACAAAAGATTTTGGAAGGAAAGAAAAAAGAAATTAAAGAAGCCCACAAAACGCATACATTTTTGATAGAAACAGACCAAGAACTTACTCATGTATCTAAACAGTTTAAGTTGATTGAGTCCAAAAGAACAGAAAAAGGTAATTTTGCGGGACGAATTAAGATATTGGAGGGTAGCAACAATGAACTAATCAGTGAGATTATGCAATATGCGAACTTAATTTCTTTTAGCGAAGAGTTGCCTACTATGCACGATATATTCATAGAATTGGTCAAAGAAAAATAGTTTACCTAATACTTGCCGCTTATTTTTTAGAAGGTTTTATCGAATTTTTGAACTAAGTCCATGCTTGCGACGAATAGTCAGTTATTGTACGAGGGCAATCACTCCTCTTTATACTTTCAAACTGTCAATGAAAGTACAAGTGCTTTTATTGTGAAAATTTTAAAGTCTAACCAAATTAATGCGCTGGAAACAAGTCAGCTCAACAATGAATATCTAATTACTCAGCTTTTAGATGGCATTAAAGGGGTGAGAAAAGTGATTAGCAAAGAATATATCAATGGTTATCCTGCTATCCTGCTTGAGTATGTACAAGGTGCGACTATCAAAGATTTTTTTGGTAAAGACAAACATTCCATTCCAACTTTTCTAAAAATAGCAATTCAAATCTCGGATACACTTTCGCAGATTCACCAACGCAACATTATTCATAAAGATATTAATTCCAATAATATTATTTACAACCAAGAAACTAAGGAAGTAAAAATAATAGACTTTGGAATATCTACCAAAATAAGTCTTAAAACTCAAAACTTAGGCAATCCCAATAAATTAGAAGGCACATTAGCCTATATTTCGCCCGAACAGACTGGTAGAATGAATCGCTTGGTCGACCACCGAAGCGACTTGTACTCTTTAGGCATTACTTTTTTCGAGATGCTTACGGGCAAATTGCCCTTTGAGGCAGAAGACCCTATGGAATTGGTGCATAGCCATATTGCCAAAAATCCCCCTAAAGTTGGGGATTTTAATCTTGGAATAACTCCGATTATTGAACAGATTGTCCACAAATTACTCTCTAAAAGTGCAGAACTTCGCTATCAATCTGCCTTGGGGCTTAAGAACGACTTAGAGGTAGTGCTTAAAAGTATAGAAAGTGGGACAGATATTCCTGCCGACTTTAGACTTGGACAAATGGATTTTGCTGGGAAGTTTCAAATTCCTCAAAAACTATACGGACGCGATAAAGAGATAGCAGAGCTA
>JALOMS010000427.1 GCA_025455345.1 Thermoflexibacter sp.
GGAGTAAAAATATGAGGAGATTCTTACTTACACTACTGAAGTTTTCAATATTTTTTTTCCTAATTTTATTTTATTCCCAATAATTTAATACTTTTAAGCCTATTTATTGGGTAAGACAAAATAGATGAAAACAAGGATTCTTATAGTAGATGATGAAAAACACGTTATCCGACAAGTTGGTGATATGCTCCAACGGTTTGGGTATGAGTATGGATTTATACCAAAAGCAAATTTTATTTTTCAAAGAATTGAAAATGAGATATTTGATGTAATTCTATTAGATATTTATATGCCAGAAACCGACGGCATTAGTTTATTACAAAGCATTAAGCAACATCCTCGTTATCAGCACGTTCCCGTAATTATGATGACCAATGAAACCGATGATAAGGTGCTTGCCCAATGTTTTGAGATTGGAGCGAGTGATTATATTACAAAGCCTATCAAAGAAGAAGTTTTTAAAGCAAGACTCAAATCTGTCATAGATAATCAATTGTATATCAGAGAGATAAAAAACAAGACTTCACAGCTTATTCAAGCAGAGAAAATGGCTTCTTTGGGACAGCTTACCGCAGGCATAGCCCATGAAATTAATAATCCTATTAATTTTATCTATGCGGGAGTCAATGCCCTTAAACTCAATCTTTCTTATTTTAAAGAAGTCTTTGATGAATATGAAAAAATTAATGACAACTCCATAGATATTGGCAAGCTAAGAGCGCAATTATCAAAAATTAGCGCGCTCAAAGACGAGCTGGAATTTGAAAGACTCATGTATGATATTCAGCGTCTTATTACAAGCATAGAAAAGGGCGCAGAGCGTACCGCAGAGATAATCAAGGGTTTACGCTCTTTTTCTAAAGTAGATGACAATATGCAAATCATTGATATTCATGAAAACATAGATACTACACTCTTGCTTTTGCAGAGTCAATACCAAGAGCGGATTCAGATTGTCAAAAACTACGGAAACCTCCCACAGATAGAATGTTATCCAAGCAAACTGAATCAACTTTTTATGACTGTATTTTCTAATGCTATTCAGGCGATTGATAAAAGCAAACAAGGCACGATTTGGGTACGTACCTCCAAAGACGGAGATGGTCATATTTTCATCAGTATCAAAGACACTGGGACGAATATCAATACTAATTATGACGGCATCGGTGCGGGGTTAGGACTCACTATCGTCGAGGAGATTATAGAAAGACATAAAGGCAAGATATTAGTAGAGAGCGAAATAGGCAAAGGAAATGAATTTAAAATAGAATTACCAATTAAACAGACTTCATAAATGCAAGAAGACAAATTAGCAATATTTTTTTCTTTTATAAAATTACTAACTACCTTACTCGTCGGTTTTTTTCTTTCTAATTTTTTGGCTTTTATTGTAGTTTTGCCCTTTATCAATTTTGACTTAGGGTTGATAAATTTGTTATTACTTCACCCCAAAGACTATCCAGAATTACGAACCGCTTTGATGATATTACAAGGCATAACAGCTTTGGGTATTTTTGTGCTTACACCTCTTTTTTATATAAAGTTTGTAGATAAATCCTTGTCTTTAAGCTATTTATTCAAAGAGCGAGCTTTTTATTATTTTCCTTTGTTTTTTCTTACTATTTTGCTGACAATCATAGAAATGCCTATCGTCAGTTGGATAGGCAAATGGAACGAAGGGCTTGATTTTCCAGCGTTTATGGATGAATTTGAGACTTGGGCAAAAGTGCAAGAGGACAAACTTAGGGATTTGACATTATTCTTGACTGAGTTCCATTCTTTTGGGGATTTTTTGCTTGGCTTAGTAGTGATTGCTATTTTACCAGGTATAGGAGAGGAATTGCTATTTAGAGGGATATTACAAAATAAGTTAAAAGATTGGTTAGGGAATATTCATGTAGCCGTATGGGTAGGTGCAATTATATTTAGTGCGTTCCACTTTCAGTTTTATGGTTTTGTGCCTCGAATGCTCTTAGGTGCGATATTTGGGTATTTGTATGTATGGTCGGGCAGTTTGTGGTATCCTATTCTGGCTCATTTCACCAATAACGGATTTACGGTACTAATGATGTATCTCTATCAACACAGAAAAGTGGAGTTAAATATTGATACTCAAGAAATTCCTATAGATTTAGCAATGCTTTCTTTGGTGATTTCTATTACCTTAGTCTTTTTATTTTATAAAATAAGCAAAGACCAATCTGCTATCAAAGGCGAAAAAACAATAGAATAAAAATGATTTAAAGAGGACTTGGACATATACAAAATAATAAATAATAGGAAAAGATAAAGTAATTCTGTTACCTTTGTGTGGTTTTTTATTATTTGAGCATTATGACTACGAATAAAGATTGGAAAATAGTTTACGAAAATCCTAATGAAGTGAAGATAGGGATAGTGCAGGCTGTATTGGAAGATTGTAATATACCCACAGTTGTAATCAATAAAAAGGATTCTATTTACCGATATGGAAGCTATGAAGTATATGTCAGTCCCAAGTTTGTAATTCAAGCCATTAGAATTATCAAAGATGAATTGGAGTTTGAGTAACTTATCAGAGCTTAACCAACGTATAATTGCTGCATTAGTAGGTGCAGTTCTCATCTTGTCCTGCACTTTTTACAGTGAATGGACTTATTTTGCTATATTTTTCTTAATATGTATGTTTACTCAGTTAGAGTTTTACAAACTATTGGGCATAGAAGGCAACCTTCCTTTGCGTAAGTTTGGAACTTTTACAGGGCAAGCCATATTTACATTGACCTTTTTGGTAGAAAAGTATAATTGGAGTTCTGATTATTATTTTCTGATTTGGATACTTATATCAGGGGTATATTTTATCAAACTCTATGAATACATACGTCGCGACCTCCAACCCTTTGTCAATATAGCCTTTACATTTTTGGGGATTATTTATGTTGCTGTGCCTTTTGCCCTATTGAATATGGCTGTTTTTCACAAAGAAATTTATAGTTATCAAATAATGATTGGTTCACTATTTTTGATTTGGGCAAGCGATACGGGAGCTTATTTTGCGGGTAGAAAATTTGGTAAAAACAAGCTTTTTTTTAAAATCTCTCCTAAGAAAACTTGGGAAGGAAGTATAGGGGGAACACTGCTCGCTCTACTATTGGGGTATATACTCTCTATTTATTTCAAAGATTTATCTCTCTGGCAATGGCTTTGTATCGCCGTAATTATAGTTGTTACAGGGACTTATGGTGATTTGGTGGAATCTTTGTTCAAACGCAGTATTCGCATCAAAGACTCAGGAAATACTATCCCAGGTCATGGTGGTTTCTTGGATAGATTCGACTCTCTTTTACTTTCCTCTCCTTTTATCGTTGCTTTTGTAAAACTATTTAGTTAATCTTTTGCAACGCTTTCCTTGGGCTTGTCGTATAGACCTCAAAATATAAAAACTTATGAAAAAATTATTTCTTTGTTATCTCTTTCTGCTATTTGCTTGTTTTACTTGTGAAAAAAGTGCAGAAATAGTTCCTAACATTATTTTTATCAAGGGAGGTTCTTCTTTTGGAATGTGTATAGGGCATTGCATTACAGAGTTAGAAATTTCTGACCAAACAGCAATCATGCACCGCAAGGCTTGGAGAAGCAAAATTGCAGATAAGACTTGTCAGCGAGCTATTAGCTCTACGGAATGGCAGACATTAGTGAGTAAAGTCAATTTTGCAAAAATGAAAAACTTGCCAGAAGTCATTGGTTGCCCTGACTGCGCTGACGGAGGAAAAGAATGGATAGAAATAGTCTATGGCGAACAAGTCAAAAGGGTTACTTTCGAGTTTGGCAAAGAAGTCCCTGAAATCCAAGACTTAATCAACGAGGTACGCAAAATACGAGAAGGTATGAACGACTGCGAATAAATCCAAAGGCATTATCCTTATTTGACGATATATACTTTTTGCCAAAGTACCTTGCTTTTATCGTTTACTTGTCCTATTACGATTCTATTGATTTTGTATTCGGGTATGATGATGTTATGTTTTGCTGTACCATTGAGTAAATTTTCTTTTGGAAAAGCAAAATCTATTGTTTCATACCCTTTTTTGCGTAATTCTATTTTGATGTCATTTTTGTCTTTAGGATATATTTGGACAAAAAATTTGCCTATGATGTCTTTTTCTTCTGCTTGTTGCTTATAAAAAATCAAGTTGTTTCCTTTCATAAATACTTTAAACAGGTCTTCGATGATTAGTTTTGCTCCTTTGAGTTCGCCACTCTTGTATTGATTAGCGGCATGAATGCCCAATACTTCCCCTTGTTCTGTTTTTTCTTGCATCCTCCAATTAAAATCTTTGAGTATTTTATCTTCTGCCTTAATTTCATGGGGAGGAATTAGCTTGGCATCGGGCTGTTGGCGGAACATAATTTCTTCTAATTTGGCAGAATCATTAAAAAAAATATCCATATCACTACAACGTATGTAGTTCAACCCTGTAAATAAGGTATCTGCCTCTAAGATGTGATATAGACTTTCTGCATTCCCTTTGACAATTACTTTGCGGATTTCACTTCTTTTGAATATTGCTTCTATTTCTCTGCCTTTGGTTTGATTGTACTGACGCAAAGTATCTAAAGAGATAACAAAAGACTTTTCTTTGAGAAAAAGCCTGTCTATCACATTGTTGCGAAGAACAGCCCTGATACTATCTGCGGTCATCTGCGAGTTTTTTGCCCAAATGATGGGGTCATAGAAAAAACGTATCGTAGAGTCGGCAATGTTGTAAAACAGAGAATCGCACTTAGCCTGAAAGTCTTTCCGATAAACTTTGACATTGCGGTAAGCGAAAAGCTCTTTTTTGGG
>JALOMS010000428.1 GCA_025455345.1 Thermoflexibacter sp.
GCATTATTCAGACTATCCAAGTTTTGTTGTCGTTTATTGCGGTCTTCGGCAAATCTGACTTGGTCTTCCTTCATTTTATTGACTACCTTTTGGAGTTGTACTCTTTGGGCTTCTTTATTTCTATCTTCTGCGATTCGCTTTTTGATAGGGTCTTCCATAAATCTGACTAAAAGCCAAGCCATATCTCTGATTTGTCTGAGTTTTTTTTCTTTTGCGCGCAAGCTATCCACAGGGTCTGATTCTGTGTACTTCAAACGACCAAAAACAACCATAAGTTCTTCATAAGACATTCCTACATATACTGCTGGAGCGATTGAGTCATTGGGGACTTCTTCTACGTCTCGCTCTTTGGGGGCTAATACTCCTTCGGGTTGCGCCAATAATGTTGTTCCTTGTAGCAAGAATAAAAACAAAATACTGAAAAAGAAACTTTTAAACATAACTCCATTTATTTTAAAACTAAAATTACAAAAAGCTACTAATTTTGTTCCATAAATTTGAGTAATTAAGAAAATAGTTTTCTATCAAGTAATCTTTCTGAAGTGTAGATTTTACTTATTGTATTCTTTAAGTAGCCAAAGGCATAGTGAAGCTAAAGGTAGAACCAATGCCTTCTTCGCTCTCTACCCAGATTTTGCCTCCATTTTTTTCTACAAATTCACGACACAAAAGTAAGCCTAAGCCTGTTCCTGTTTCTCCTTGCGTGCCTTTCATGGTATGTTTGGAATCTATCCTAAAGATTTTGTCTGCTATTTCTTTTGGCATTCCTGTGCCTGTATCTTTGACAAAAATCTCTACCATTGCGTCTTTTCTTGGAATAGTCCCGATATGGATAGTGCCACCATTATGCGTAAATTTAATAGCATTAGAAATCAAATTAGTAAGGATAACATTGAGCTGATTGCGGTCTGCAAAAAGATTAACTTCCATGTTGTCTTCTAATACGACCTTAATTTGTTTGTTATTGGCATTATTTCGCAAAACTTCTGTGGCATTATTAATAGCATCTATGAGTAAAATAACTTGGGGTTTGAATTCTATGCTGTTCATCTGCGACCGCGCCCAAGTAAGTAAATTTTCTAAGTAACGGCTTGAGATGACAATAGTCTCGTCTAAGCTCTTGGCTGTACTTTTTATTTCTTCTGTGGAAAGTTGGTCTGCAAAATTTGCTAATAGGTTAGAAAATCCTTTCATAGAATTCATTGGAGCGCGTAGGTCATGCGCCAAAATGGAAAAAAAGCGGTTTTTGGTACTGTTGAGTTCGCTTAGGGCTTGCTCAGAAGTAGAGAGTTTTTTATTAATCTCTTGCAAGTCTTGATTTTGATTTTCTAATAATAGCTTTTGCTGTTCTATTTCATTTTTTTGTAGGGAAATTTCTTGTGTTCTTTCAGAGATTTGCTTTTCTAAATTTTGATTATCTTTTTGTATTTTATAAATCCTATATTGATAAAATACAAACAAGGCAACAATAAGTAAGACAGCAAGTAAAGTTTTAGCCCACCAAGTCTTCCAAAAAGGGAGTTGGACGCTGACTTTGATACTTTTTCCTTTTTTACTCCAAACCCCATCACTATTCGTAGCGATTACAGTAAATACATAATCTCCATAGGGGAGGTTGGTAAATGTGGCTATGCGATTATTGGCATCAGTTTCTATCCAATTATTAGTATTTGTTCCCTCTGACTCTAACTTGTATTTATATTTGATTCTTTGGGGCGCACTATAATCCAAAGCGGCGAATTCAAACGAAAAAACATAATCTTCGTCCAATATTCTTACCTCTTGGGCGAGTGAGATATTTTTATCTAAAAATTTATTTCTGCCTAATCTTACAGATTCATTAAAAATTCTGAAATCTGTCAAAAATAAAGGAGGTTCGTAATTACTTTCTCTTAAAGAATTAGGATTAAAAGCTATCATGCCGTTTAATCCACCAAAATATAACGTCCCGCTATGTCCTTTGTGAGAAGCTCCAAAATTAAACTCATCGGCGGGGAGTCCATCAAAGACATCATATTGTTTGACAACCATTTGGCGATTAATACTAAACTTCAGTAATCCTCTATGCCCACTCAGCCAAAGGTGCTGATTATCATCTTCTAATATGCCATAAAGGACACTATTGATACCTTGCTTAGAAGAAAAGTTTTTAAAATCCTTTTCGGGGGGATTTAGTAAGTTCAAATCTCCATCAAAAGTTCCTACCCATATTTTCCCAAAAGAATCAATGTAAAGAGAAGAGATACGGTCATCGGGGAGGCTACCTTGTTTGAGATAATCATATTGATATGCTTCATATACCGCATTGATGGTTTTCATCTGATTAAGACCGCCACCATCTGTGCCTATCCACAAGTCCCCCGAAGGCGAAAAACGAATGCACTTGAGCGCATTGCTACTTAAGGTTTGGGGAAATTTTAAATCTCTTTTATAGATAACAAAAGTTTTGTCTTCTTGTCTAAATTTTGCCAATCCATCGGCAGTCGCTATCCACAAATTACCATCAACATCAGAGGTCAAGTCAGTAATAATATCATTAGGTAAGCTATTCGTACTGTTAGACTTATACTTATATTGGATAATTTTTACTTGCTCTCCTTCAAAATAAAGTTGGTTTAACCCCCCACCATTTGTGCCTACCCACAAATTACCATATTTGTCTTCGTGCATTACACTAATGCGGTTGTCAGAAAGGCTATTGGGACGGTTGGCATCACTTTTATAATACGTATATTGCTTTTTTTGAGGGTTATACCTATTCAAACCATCATTAGCCGTACCAATCCATATATTTCCTTGTCTATCCTCCCATATTGCTTTGACATTTCTCTGACTAATACTATTTTGTGCATTATCATTTTGGGTATAAACATCAAATTTGCTTGCCTTTCTGTCCAATTTGTTCAGTCCTCCTCCCGAAGTCGCTGTCCAAATCATGTTGGCTTTGTCAGCAAATACATGGATTACATCATTGCTATTGATGGCAAAAGGGAGTGTTTTATCTGCCAAATAACGGTAAAGTTTTCCTGTCTGAGGGTGAATACAGTTCAGTCCTGTGCCATATCCTCCAAACCAAATCAAACTATCTGCAGTCTGATGTAAGGTATTGATACTAAAAAAAGGCTGTTCCTGTTTAGAGAGAGATTGGTAAGGGTTTCTATTGATTTTTTTGGTATCCGTGTCCAATTTATTAATATCACCCCTTGATGTACCTACCCAGATATTTCCAAGCAAATCTGCCAATACTACATTTAAGTCATTGATAATCAAAGTTTCATTATCGCTTGGGCTATTGATATAATGTGTAAAACTCGAATTGTCATTTTTTTGCTTTTTGGTATCAAACTTAAAAAGACCATAAGCAGTAGCTAACCAGAGTTGTCGATGTTTATCAAGACTCATATCTCTGATTTTCAGATGGGAATTATCTCCAATATTATTAATTTTATAAAGGAAAGATTCAAATTTTTGGTCAATTGGATTGAAGCGAATCAGCCCTGCGCCATCTGTTCCTAACCACACATACCCATACTCATCAGCAATAATGTCTTGAACCCGATTGGCATTGTGATTTTGGGAATCTACTAAAAAATTAGTAAATTGCTCTAAATCATATTCAAACTTGCTCAATCCATTTTTTGTACCTACCCAAAGATTCCCTTCTGTGTCTTGGGTGATTGCATTGATGTGATTGTGAATGAGTGAGTTCTTATCATTAGGAAGGTGTTTGTAAAAAGTAAATTTATACCCGTCATATCTGCTTAATCCATCTGTAGTTCCAAACCATAAAAATCCCTTTTGGTCTTGGAACATACAAAGAATATTACTATTGTCTGCTTTTTGCTCTATGTAAAGTTGGGAAAAACGAGAAAGTTTTTCTTGAGCATAAGATAGAGGATGCAAAAAGTTGCTGATAATGAGCAGTAAAATGATTTTGATATATTTAAAAAGCATTGCTTTTGAGATTTTCAGATTTGCTTAGGGTCTAATTTTAGAATACTCATCAAGAAAAATTAGCTCGTTTTATCTTGATGAGTAGGTCATCAATACTTTGGCACATTCCTTCAGATGGAAAATTAATATTATTTCAGGACAAATAAAAATTAATTAGCCCTGTTTTATTAAGCCGCATCTTCTATAATCACGACTTTGTTCATCTTATCTCCTTGACGAATGAGGTCTATGACTTCCAAACCTTCGTAAACTTTGCCAAAAACAGTGTGTTTGCGGTCTAAGTGTTTGGTATTCTCACGATTATGACAAATAAAAAATTGAGAGCCGCCTGTGTCTTTTCCTGCGTGAGCCATAGACATCACTCCTTTCTCATGATATTGGTTATCTCCTGTCAATTCACATTTGATGGTATAACCAGGACCGCCGCGCCCATCTCCACGAGGGCATCCCCCTTGAATTACGAAATTAGGAACAACTCTGTGAAAGATAAGCCCATCATAAAAGCCTTTTTTTACTAATGTAACAAAATTTGCTACTGTACCTGGAGCGTCTTTTTCAAAAAACTGAATTTTCATTACACCCTTGTCTGTATGGATTTCTGCTGTCATTTTATTGATAAATTATTGATTATTAAGTGATTATAAATTATTACTTATAAATGATAAATGAATATAAAATAATAAGCAAGCGTGCAAATTAAGCTAAAAAAGTAAAAATTTTTAATAAATATACTAAAAATACTATTTTAGCTAACTAAAATATGAATAATAGCGTTTATGCTTTTGTAAACATCGAATAATATCAAATTGAGTTACAAAATGAGTGAAAACAATTTCTATGTTAGATTGCCGATTATCTTGGCTATTGC
>JALOMS010000429.1 GCA_025455345.1 Thermoflexibacter sp.
GCGTTGTGCTAAAATTCCATTTTCTACAAATATATCGTCCCAGACTGGAAGTCCCAATGGGACTTTAATACAAAGAACGCTTAGAAAAGTTAAATTACTAAAGCGTATTTTACATTAAAAATGTCCACGTAATTAAATATCATGGATTTTTCAAATTTTTTTCAAGATGAAACAAGCAATTTTAGCCGCTATTTTTTCTTTGTTTTTTACTTTTTCTTTGCAAGCACAAACGGATACTTTTGCGTGGATTGCCAAGGGACTGACTTTCAGTCTTCCTCAAGGCTGTGAGATAGTTGCCGACGACAGTGTACTTTTTCAGGCAAGGAAACATGGATTTTCTATTACTTTACAATCTTTTACGAATAGTTCGTTTGACTTGCTAAATCAGGCAGAAATTACCCAAGAAGCGGCAAAGCAAGTCGGTTATGATAAAATGGAAAATGTAGAATTTTTTTACTTGCCCAATTTCAAATGTTGTTCTATTTCTGGCTCAAAAAATAGCATTAAAATAATGATTCTCAGCTTACTCAATCACAGGGACAATCAACATTTTTCTGCTGTGATTATTTATTCGCCAGACATCAAAGGAGATATAGAAAATATTGTAAAAAGTTTTTGGAAAAGAAGTTAGTGAGATGACAAATCATCAGTTACCAATTTCCCCATCTGGGAACTCCCCATTGATTCATCTGTAAGCCCTGATTCCAATGATTGCCCCATGGATTTATCATATACGGGTTTCTGCCGTTAGAAATATTGATAGCTCCGTGAATAGTAAAGTTTTCTGTTACTTTGTATGAGGCATTGAATAATACCCCCCAATTCCTTTGATTAAAATTATTAAGCAATTGATTTGGAGCAGTTTGAGCCATATTGGTATAGACTATTCCTCCTAAGCGCATTTTTTCATTGACATCATAGTACAGACCTGCGGTCAGGAAGGCATTATTAGTCATAAAATTGCTTCTTTGATGCTCAATAGGCATATCTATTCTCATCTGCTGATTGACCAATAGCAAACCCATTTGGAAAAACAATTTTGGGCTTAGTTGGTAAGTAAAATTAGGATTGGCATAAGTGCTAAATGCGATTTGTCCTTTGCCAAAGGAAGTGAACATAGTACCAGCATCTAAACCAATTCGCATTTTTTTCTGTGTAAGCACAGGGGCTTGTATTTGACAAAAAGCAGAATAGCAAGTCATTAGTGATATAAAAAGCGTAAGAAATAGATATTTTTTGTCCATAAAGTTTCAAATTATAAGATGAGATAGTATGTATTGATGCAATTATTAGCAAATATAAGGTTTTGAAATTAAAATTGCCTTCAAACAAATGAATTAACTTAGGTTTGTTCAAAGGCAACTTACTTGATTTAAGCCTCTCTTAATGCTCTTCTGAGTATCTTTCCTACATTAGTTTTAGGTAAATCTTTCCTAAACTCTATGTGTTTGGGCTGTTTATAGCCTGTGAGTTGCTCTTTGCAAAATTCTCTCAATTCTGCTTCCGTCAGAGACTCATCTTTTTTGACGACAAATATTTTAACAGCTTCGGTAGATTTATCATCAGGAACTCCTACGGCGGCTACCTCCAGTACTTTGGGGTGAGTCGCTACTACATCTTCCACTTCATTAGGATAGACGTTAAACCCTGACACGAGAATCATGTCTTTCTTTCTATCTACTATTTTGAAAAAGCCTCCGTCCATTGCTATACCTATATCCCCTGTTTTGAGCCAGCGTTTGCCGTTCCATTCAGCAATGACTTTGTCCGTTTCATCTGGTCTTTCCCAATACCCTGCCATGATTTGAGGACCTGTAGCCCATATTTCCCCCCTTTCTCCAAAGGATGCCTCTACATTGTCATCAGTAACGATTTTGATTTCTGTAGAGGGTACAGGCACCCCAATAGTTCCGACTCTTTCCGTGCGATTGAGTGGATTGCTACACAACACAGGAGAACTTTCTGTCAATCCGTATCCTTCACTTAGAGGTACGCCTGTTACTTTTTTCCATTTTTCTGCTACTATGCTTTGTATCGCCATTGCACCACCCACCGCTATCTTTAGTTTGGAGAAATCTATAGTAGTAAACTCAGGTTGGTTAAGCAAGCCATTGTAAAGCGTATTGACCCCTGTCATGGCTGTAAAAGGGTGCTTCTTCAAATCAGCAATAAATGCTTTCATATCTCTTGGGTTGGTAATCAATAGGTTACAATTCCCATTGGCAAAGAAAGAAAAGCAATTGACTGATAAAGAAAAAATATGATACAAGGGCAAAGCTGTAACTATCAATTCCTTGCCTTCTTGCAAAACTGTACTCATCCAAGATTTCATTTGCAAAACATTGGCAACAATATTTCTTTGGGTCAAAATCGCTCCCTTGGAAACTCCCGTAGTTCCGCCTGTATATTGGAGGAAAGCCATGTCTTTGCTACTGATTTCGGGGCGAGTATAATCCAGCCCCTTGCCTTGGCTGAGCGCGGTGCGGAAAGTAACTGCTTTGGGCAAGTTATACGTAGGAACCATTTTTTTTACGTACTTCACTACTGAGTTTACAATGAAACGCTTGGGGAAGCTCATCATATCTCCTATTTCTGTAACTATGACGGTTTCTATTTTGGTCTTAGGAAGCACCTCCGCCAAAAGATGAGCAAAATTAGCCAAAATCACTACTGCTTTTGCCCCAGAGTCCTTGAACTGATGCTCCATTTCGCGTGCTGTATAGAGAGGATTGGTATTAACGACTACCATTCCCGCCCTCAATATCCCAAATAATGCAACAGCATATTGAATCATGTTGGGCATTTGGATAGCAACTCTATCTCCTTGTTTTAGATTGGCTTTTTTCTGTAAAAAAGCCGCAAAACTACGTGAAAGCTCGTCTATTTCCTTAAAAGTAATACTTGTATCCATGTGGATAAAAGCAGTATTATTCGGATATTTTTTGATAGCTTCTTCGATAATTTCAATAATATTTTTGTAAGAATCTGGGTTGATTTCTGTTGGTGTCCCTTTGGGATAACTCTCAAACCAAGGAAATTGCTGTGCCATAGAGATAAAAATTTTGTTGGAAGTATTGGTTAATTACTATGTGATGGTGATATTAATGTTAAGTTAATGATTAAAGTTAGCAAACTAAATCTATTTGCCAAAGGTTTTCAAATTTATTTAAAAAATTTGGGGAAATTATGCCTTTCTCTTTGACATAATTTCCCAAACTAATGGTTTGATTAGTTTGCTTTGTATGCTCATCATCTTTACAGCCTATTCCTAAGTAATTCTCTATGTTAGCCCGATATTTTTCGCATGAGTGTTTCAAAGGGACCATTTTTAAATTTTTTTGCCCAGAGTTTGCTGAAATAAAAGCTAAAAATAAAATAGCCCAAAGCAAACATAAAAATTATTAAGGGGTTGATTGGTATTTGTTCATTCACCTTTCCCTCATAGTTTCTGTCAGTCAAGAAAGCAAATAGCAACATACCAATAGTCAAGTGGGAAATGTAATGTGTTAAAGTCATTTGTCCTGTCTTAGCCAAGTCATTGGCAAGTTTATTATTGGATACAAACTTGCTTATGTACATAAATATAGCAATTAGCATAAGACCAAAACCAATTGTACTTAGCATAAAAGGTAAAAATGGTGGTAAATAATCCGCATTGATGTACATCTTTAAATCCTCAGACATTGGAATATGATTTGAAATGCTTTGTAAAGCAAGCACCAATAAAAATAAGACTAATCCAATCACAAAGAACTTCTGCTGTGTGGTGGTCAATGTCCAGTCTAACCTGCCCAAATA
The DNA here is from genome assembly GCA_025455345.1 of Thermoflexibacter sp. Taxonomy (GTDB): domain Bacteria; phylum Bacteroidota; class Bacteroidia; order Cytophagales; family Thermoflexibacteraceae; genus Thermoflexibacter. Next base: position 3,799 of record JALOMS010000429.1, read on the forward strand.
CATACCAATCGTGAAGTAAGCCAACCAAGGGAAAATCGCATTCCACCCATTGTAAAAGGTATTCCTGACAAAGCCACTTACAGTCCAAAAGTCATTATACTGAAGTGTATCAAAATTCCAACCTATTTCGTAAGGAATCATTGCAAACAGCAGATGGAATACTATGATGGCTAAGATAGCGACAAACAAATAGTATTTTTTGTCAATAAAAATTAGTAGAGCCGCAATGTGCATATAGCCTCCGTAAAAGTGCAAAATATCGGCTGACCACCACAAATACAGCAATAAACCTAAGCCAAAAAGAAACCAAGCCCTTTTGTTTACCGTACTTTTTAATCGTTTTTTGTCTTCTTCCGTATATTCCTTGCCACGATTTGTCATAAGGGCAATGCCCATACCTGCAAGCATTACGAAAACTGTACTTGAATTTCCACTAAATAAAGATAGAAATTGCCCGCCCAAACTGTCGTCTTTAAATTGTCCAAAAACGATATTGAAATTGACAATATACATTCCGAAAATGGCATAAGCCCTTGCTAAGTCAAAACCTATGATTCGCTCCTTCATTTTTTGTTTTTGTTAAGTTTGATTGTGCAAAGGTCATGAGGTAATTACAAAAAACATTTGACCTAAAGTCAAATAATTAGATTTTGGCTCTGATACGGCTAAGCGTTTCAAGTGAGATATTGAGATAGGAAGCAATTTGGGTGAGTTGAACTTGTTGGACAATATGGGGCGACTTTTTCAATAAGGTTTCATAACGCTGTGTAGCATTTTGGGTATGTAGTTCAAAAACCTTTTCTTCGAGCCACAAAGCATAATATTCTGTCAATAAAAAATCAAGTTCTTGCAAGGAAGGATGTTTGGATTTCAAACTTTGGAACTTGGTGTAGTCAGTTACATTAACTACTGCGTCTGTAAGTGCTTGTATATATTCTCTACTTGGTTTTTGGAGCGTATAACTGTCAAATGAAACAGCTAATTCGTCTTTGAAAAAAAATTCTGTTGTGATTTCTTT
>JALOMS010000430.1 GCA_025455345.1 Thermoflexibacter sp.
ACAATTAATGGAAAGGTATATTACAAAAAATCTGACCCACACAAAGCGGCAGTAGTAGGCGATACGGTAGGCGACCCATTCAAAGATACTTCTGGTCCTTCTTTGAATATCTTATTGAAATTGATTTCGGTAGTGGCTTTGGTGCTTGCGCCATTTATCAAATAATATGGTAGCATAATTCTACTAAAAAGCTTGTCCAAAAGGTATCACTTTGCCAAAAGTTGGTACTTTTTGGACAATCACTTTTTTTGTACAGCTTTTTTATTTTTTTTCTTCTAAGAGTAGCTGTTGCCACTTCCACGCCGAGGACATCATATCTTCTATGCTAAATTTTGTTTTCCAGTCCAGCATTTGTTCGCTTAAGGTCGTATCTGAATAAATAGCAACTACATCTCCCGGTCTGCGTTCAGCCATTTTATAGTTTAATCTCAAGCCACTTACCTTTTCAAATGCCTTGATAGCCTCTAATACCGTAACTCCATTGCCTGTTCCTAAGTTATATACTTCATAATTTTCTTTATTCTTGCCTTTGATGAGGTAATTCATCGCTTTGATATGAGCATCGGCAATATCCGTTACGTGTATATAATCTCTGATACAAGAACCATCTCTTGTATCGTAATCATATCCATAAACATTCATTTCTTTCATTATACCTATGGCAGTTTGTGTGATAATTGGGACGAGATTGGTCGGTTTATTGATAGGATTTTCCCCATTTAGCCCACTGATATGCGCCCCAACAGGATTGAAATAGCGTAAAGCAACTGCTTTCATATCATTGTTCCTCACCACATCTTTGATGATAACCTCACCAATTTGCTTGGTATAGGCGTATGGCGACTCGGCAAGGCTTAAGGGAGTTTGCTCATTGACAGGCAACTTGCTGACATTGCCATAAACAGAACAAGAAGATGAAAAAATAAAATTATTGACCGCATATTTTTCTGCTAATTGTAAGAGATTGAGCAGAGAATTGAGGTTATTGTGGTAATAAAGCAGTGGTTTGAATACGGAATCAGGAACAGATTTCAGAGCGGCAAAATGTATAATGCCCACCAAATCATTATTTTCTTTAAAAATCTCCTCCGTTTCTTCTATATTACACAAGTCTATCACATAATTTTTTACCTTTTTTCCTGTGATTTTCTCAATACGGTCTAAGGTATTCAAGGAAGAATTCATTAGATTATCTACCGAAATCACTTCAAAATTTGTTTGTTCTAATATTTCTATAATTGTGTGAGAGCCGATGTATCCACAGCCTCCCGTAACTAATATTTTGTTTTTATTCATACTTAAGAATTGTTATTAGATTTGTACGTTTGCAAGATAATCAAAATTTGGATAGCTAAAATATGAATAGTCGCGACAAAATTTTAAATAAAATAAAAGACAATAAACCAGAGTTTGTTCCCTTGCCTGAGTTGAAGGATTTTGAAAGGGAAAACATAGACCTCAAGGAGAAGTTCAAAACAACATTGGCAAGTATAGGAGGGCAAGGTGTTGAAGTAAACAAAGACAAATTAGAGGAAGTGATATTATCGCAATATGCGGATTGTAAGGTGATTGTTTCGCTAACTCCCGAAGTAAAAGGAAGTTTAGCAATTAGTCAGATTACAGACCCACACGACCTCAAAGCGGTAGATTTGGCTATCATCAAAGGGCAATTTGGCGTAGCAGAAAATGCCGCTATTTGGCTTACAGAAAAAGAGTTATTTCATCGTGCTTTAGGATTTATCACTCAGCATTTGGTTATTATTTTAGACAAAAACGAAATCGTTTGGAATATGCACCAAGCCTACAAAAAACTAAGCATAGAGGACGTTGGGTATGGCTTGTTTTTGGCTGGTCCCTCAAAAACAGCAGATATTGAGCAGGCTTTGGTGATTGGGGCGCATGGAGCAAGGAGTTTGACGGTATATCTGATATAAAGCAAATAGTAAATGACTAAGGAATTAAAAATTATAAGGTATCATACACATTATCAAGAAAATTGGAATAAGTTTGTCAGCCAAGCCTGTAATGCTACTTTCTTATTTTATCGTAATTTTATGGATTATCATTCAGATAGATACATAGACCATTCCTTGATGTTATTTTCTGATAATGAGCTAATTGCTATATTTCCTGCAAATGAGCAAGAAGACACGATTTATTCTCATAAAGGACTTACCTACGGAGGCATCGCCTATGCAAACTTGCTATCTTCATGGACAAGTTCTTTATTACAAAATTTGGAAGCAATATTGAGTAAAATAATCACATATTATCAAAATCAAGGGTTTAAAAAATTGATTTTTAAAGAGATTCCTTTTTTTTATGCTCATTTTGATTTTTCTAAAATTTTGAGGATTATGAAAAAAGTAGCTGTGGTTCAAGAAGATATAGGAGCAGTCATGCACTTGCAAAAGCCTTTTCATTATTGGCATGGGCGAAAACAGTCTATCAAAAAAGCCTCATTGGTCAATCCGCCCCTAAAGATTTTATCTAATGCCTATTCGCCTCATAGCGAAGAACATACTAACAAAGAACTACCCTTTTTGTTATCTGACTTTTGGAACGAGGTCTTGATACCGCAATTAAAAAATAAATATCATTTGACTCCAACTCACTCGCTTGCAGAAATTACTTTGTTAGCACTTCGTTTTCCCAAAAATATCAAACAATACAATGTTTATTATGACAACAGCATAGTGGCAGGCACAACTATCTTTGAAAATAATCAAGTAGTTCATTGTCAATACGTATCATCTAATGATTTAGGAAGAAAATTATTTGCTTCTGATTTGCTTTTTCATTACCTTATTACTGAAAAATATAAGAATTTTCACTACTTGAGTTTTGGTATCTCTAACGAACATGGGAGTAATCTTATCAACCAAGGACTTTTAGCTTGGAAGATGAGTTGGGGGGCGCAAACTTGTGAACACCTACATTGGGAAATAGACTTGGAAAAAATAACTCATTAGATAGTATTCATAATCAATCCGTAATAAAATATGATGACATCATTATCACCTAATCCAGTGCTAAACGGACTTATTGGCTTAGTCGTAGGCGATGCGCTGGGTGTTCCTGTGGAGTTTAAAAGTCGAGATTATTTGAAAATCAATCCTGTCAGGGATATGTTTGGTTTTGGTACATATCAACAACCTGCGGGAACTTGGTCTGATGATAGTTCTTTAGCATTCTGTTTGGCAGATGCGCTATGCAGTGGGTATGATTTGCAAGCCATTGCAGATTGGTTTGTGGCATGGTATGATGAAAAAGCATGGACTCCACACGGGCAAGTTTTTGATATTGGGATTAGCACCAGTGCGGCAATCAACAAATTAAAGAAAGGCGTAAGTTATACACTTTCAGGAGGAAATGATGAAAGTAGCAATGGCAATGGCTCGCTCATGCGTATTTTGCCTTTGGTATTTTATATCAAAAATGAACCCATAGAGCGTCGGTATCAAATGATAAAAGAAGTATCAAGCATTACTCATGCCCATATTCGTTCTGTTTTATCTTGTTTTATCTACGTGGAATACGCATTGCTTTTATTACAAGGAAAGGACAAATGGGAAGCGTATAAAAAAATGCAAGATATTGTCAATCATTTTATTAAAAATAATGCAATTGCTTCTGAAACTGAAATTAATCAATTTCATAGGATTTTGGAAAACCCAATCAATGATTACGAAGTTATGCCTATTTATCAATGCAAAGAAAGTGAGGTTTATTCTTCAGGATATGTAATTTATACCTTAGAAGCAAGTTTTTGGTGTTTGCTCAAGCATGAAAACTATCCAGACACAGTATTAGCGGCGGTAAACTTGGGGGAGGATACTGACACCACAGCTGCAGTAGTAGGCGGGTTAGCGGGCATACTATATGGCATAGACAATATTCCTGAAAAGTGGATATCCCAATTAGCACGCAAAGAGGCTATTTTTGATTTAGCAGAGCGATTGAGAAAAAATTGTCAAATTTGAAATTAAAAAACTTCGCGTTTTTTCTTATAATTGCTGTTAAAATAAAACACACCTATATTGGTGAACCTAAAATCACTAATTAGGTAGGAATTAACGATTTTCACTGTCTAATATATCCAAAATCCATGAAAAAAAATTTATACATTGTCTTGCTCTGGTGTACTGCTTTTTCTGCGTATGCCCAACTCAACAGCACTAAGTCCTCCAGCCAAATTCAAATGGATTTGAAAAAGCTAACTGTTTTAGGTTCAGTGCTTTATATAGCCGCTCACCCAGATGATGAGAATACGCGCCTGATAGCTTACATGGCAAAACACGAATGTTATCAAACGGCTTATTTGGCTCTTACGCGTGGCGATGGTGGGCAAAACTTGATAGGAAGTGAACAGGGCGAACTTTTGGGATTGATTCGCACCCAAGAACTCTTAGCGGCAAGGGCAATAGACGGAGGGAAACAATTTTTTTCGCGTGCTAACGATTTTGGATTTTCTAAGAATCCTAATGAAACGTTGAGGATTTGGAATAAGAATCAGGTAGTGGCTGATATGGTTTGGGTAATTCGGAAGTGTAAGCCAGATGTGTTAATTACTCGTTTTCCTACTGATGGTAGTGGTGGGCATGGACATCATACAAGTTCGGCATTATTGGCAGAAGAAGTGTTCAAATATGCCGCAGACCCCAATATGTTTCCCGAACAACTCCAGTACGTATCTACTTGGCAGCCAAAGCGTTTATATTGGAACAAATGGGTAAGGGATAGCAAAGAAGATATGAGCAAGTTTTTGAAGGTAGATACAGGTATTTTTAATCCACTATTGGGTCAATCTTATTT
>JALOMS010000431.1 GCA_025455345.1 Thermoflexibacter sp.
GAAAGTAAGTTGAATAAAGTTACAAATCGAATAAAAAAATAAGTATCTGAGTCTCTTTTCATATAAAACATATTCATACCCACATACCTATGCAAAGACATATCATCAGTATCAATAGCGGAAAAAAGGAGTTTATAAGTTGCCGTAGGATTTTCAAAAATGCTTTGTGTAATATATTTTGCCAATTGAAAATAAAGCGTAGTATCCCCACCATCGTAATAAAAATAATAGATAAGACCTAAAGAAATAGCCCCTAAAAATTTTGCATTCATCGCATACATAAAGTATTTGCGATTAAGTTTATTCGTATAAGCTCTTCTTTGAGAGTAAAAGATAAGCGCAAAAATAAAAAAATAAATTGGTACCAGAATAACGTCTTGTAAACCCATACAAAATTGCTAATAAACTTTGGCGATGGCACAAAGATTGAGTTAATAGGAATTCTTTTAAAATAATTAGGGACAATAAAACAAAATATTATCGCATTTCAAATTTAAAATAAAGTATATATCAATATTTTAACGTAACTTTGCGGTTCTTACTTGTTTTTGTTCAGAATATTCTGCCAAAAGTCATTCCAAATTCAAAAAAATAAAAATAAGTCAATTTGGCAGAAAAAATACAATATACCGAAAATATGGCAGAACAGTTCAAAAATACACTTTTACTTTGGGGTGGAGCAAACCTTGTTGGTAATAATGATGCAGAAGAATTAATCCCTATCGTATCACCAGAAGAAGATGAAAATAGTGATGAAAAATATCCCGAAGAACTCCCCATCCTTCCGATTCGTAATACTGTTTTGTTTCCAAGTATGGTATTACCTATTACTGTGGGCAGGCAACGCTCTATACGTCTGGTCAAAAAGGCTTACAAAGGAGATAGATTGATTGGCGTAGTTGCTCAACGCAACGCATCAGCAGAAGAACCTTCTATTGATGATTTGTACCATGTCGGAACTTTGGCGCGCATCTTAAAACTATTGATTCTTCCTGATGGCAATACTACGATTATTATTCAAGGAATCAAAAAAATAGAATTGGACAAAATAGTCAAAGACACTCCCTATTTGACCGCTAAGGTGAGTTTCCCTATCGATGCTCCTTTAGAACGCAATAAAAAAGAAACCAAGGCTTTGACGCAGTCTTTGAAAGAAACAGCCCAAAAGATTATTCGACTCAATCCCGAAATTCCTCAAGAAGCGCAAGTCGCCTTAGAGAATATAGAAAGCATTAATTTCTTAGTACATTTTCTATGTTCCAATGTAAATGCAGAACTTAAGGATAAACAAGAACTACTGGAGTTTTCTACTATCAAAGAACGAGCAACTAAGCTCTTAGAACACATGTGGAAAGATGTGCAACTCCTCGAAATCAAGCGAGAGATTCACTCCAAAACACATACAGATATAGACCAACAGCAGAGAGATTACTTTTTGAGACAGCAAATCAAAGTCTTACAAGACGAACTGGGAGATGATAGCGCAGAACAAGAAATCGAGAGTTTGAAAGCAAGAGCTACTAAAAAACAATGGACAGAAATAGTGGCGAAGCACTTCCAAAAAGAACTCGACAGACTCTCGCGTATCAATCCTGCGGCGGCAGAGTATCCGATGACAGTAGGGTATTTAGAATTTTTATTGGATTTGCCATGGAAAGAATATACCCAAGACAGCTTTGACCTCAAAAATGCTCAAAAAATATTGGACAGAGACCATCATGGACTCAAAAAAGTCAAAGAACGCATATTAGAGTATTTGGCTGTCCTCAAGCTCAAAAATGACATGAAAGGTCCTATTTTATGTTTTTATGGACCTCCGGGTGTTGGGAAAACATCTTTGGGCAAATCCATTGCCGAGTCTTTGAATCGCAAATATGTAAGAATGTCTTTAGGAGGCTTACATGATGAAGCAGAAATCAGAGGACACAGAAAAACCTATGTAGGTGCTATGCCAGGGCGAATTTTACAAAACTTGAAAAGAGCTGGCTTTTCCAATCCTGTCTTTATTTTGGACGAGATAGACAAAGTTGGTTCTGATTTTCGTGGCGACCCTTCTTCTGCCTTGTTGGAGGTGCTTGACCCTGAGCAAAATAATACATTTATGGATAATTATTTGGAAGTAGATTATGACTTATCAAAAATCCTATTTATTGCTACGGCAAACTCCTTAGATACGATTCACCCTGCGCTTAGGGACAGAATGGAAATTATAGAAATTAATGGTTATACGCAAGAAGAAAAATTAGAAATAGCCAAAAAGCACCTATTGCCCAAGCTAAGAAAAGAACACGGACTGAATGCCAAACATTTTTCCATAGACAACAAGGCAATCCTCAAAGTTATTGGAAAATATACCCATGAGTCTGGGGTTAGAAATTTAGAGCAAAAATTGGCAGGAGTAGTAAGGAATATTGCCAAGTCAGTAGCTTTAGAAGAAGAATACAACAAAAGTATCAAAGAAGGCGATATAGAACGCATCTTAGGTGTACCGATTTTTGATAGTGAAATATACCAAGAAAATAATGTGGCTGGAGTAGCTACAGGCTTAGCATGGACGCAATCTGGCGGCGAAATCCTGTTCATTGAAGCGAGCCTAAGTAGAGGCAGAGGAGCATTGACCATTTCTGGTCAGTTAGGAGATGTGATGAAAGAATCCGCCATGGCTGCCTTATCCTATTTGCGTGCCAATGCAGACACTTTATCGATAGATTACCGCATCTTCAGCCAATACGACTTGCACATACACGTACCCGCAGGAGCAGTTCCCAAAGATGGACCTTCCGCAGGAATCACGATGTTTACCTCTTTGGCTTCTGTTTATACCCAACGCAAAATCAAAGAAAGATTAGCAATGACGGGAGAAATCACCCTCAGAGGCAAAGTACTGCCCGTTGGGGGGATTAAAGAAAAAATATTAGCCGCACGCAGAGCAGGCATCAAAGAGGTCGTTCTTTCCGTCAAAAACAAAAAAGACATTAATGAAATAGATAAAGAATACAGCAAAGATTTGCAATTCTATTTTGTCGATGATGTACAAGATGTGCTTAACATAGCTCTTACAACAGACATAGTCAAAAAGCCAATGATTTTTAAGTTGGAGGACTTTAACAATCAACTTGTAAAGTCCAACTAAAAAATGTAACTATCCAAGAGTGTTATGCAATTTACTTGTATAACACTCTTTTTTTTGTGAAAATAATAGATAAAATGTATCTTGGTATATCAAAATACAAAAATCATGAGTTACAAAAAAATAATACTGCTAAATATCTTATTTTGCTATACTTACATAGGATTTGCCCAAAGTTGGGAAAATTGTTATGATAGCACTGCCTATTTTTTTCAAAAGAAAAACTATATCGCATCTATCCAATGGGCAGACAAATTCATGATTTTTTCTAATCTCTTTCTTGCCAATAAGAATACTCACCTTCAGTTCCAACAAGTTACCCATTACGCAACCCAATCCTATCTTTTTACCAATCAGAAAGAAAAAGGAATTGCCAAATTAGGTGCTTGGCAAAAACGCTTTGAAGAAATCTCTACAAATACACAAAGCGAATTAGAAAACAACAAATCTTTGCTAATCAGTGATTTGTCTTATCATTTGGCAGAACTTTATTATTATATAGGCAAATACGCACTTGCAAAAAACAATTATGAAAATGCCTTGCAAGGATTTGATAAACACTTGGGTGAAGATACGGCTATCTACGAAGAGTGTTTGCAAAAATTAGGGAATTTGTTGTACGAATTAGGAGATTACGAAGAAGCAGAGAGAATCCTGCTCGACAATACCAATCTTACAGAAGAACTATACGGTAAGGAACACATACAACACGCTGAAGCCCTCAATCATGCGGGTGATATTTTCTCCGCCAAAAGCGACACCTCTACAGCCATGTATTTTTATAAACAAGCAAAAGAAATTTATGAAAATCAAAAAGATGGATTGAATAGCATAAGTCATGCACATAATCTAAAAAGTCAAGGAGAACTTTACTATCAAATGGGTTTTTATACCGCCTCCGAAGCATTGTATAGGCAGGCAGAATATATCTATCAAAAAAATAATTATTTACAAAAACCAGCGTATGCAGACCTGCTTAACAAATTTAGCCAAATATACCTTCGCCTTAACAATGTAGGAGATGCCTATCGCTTGATAGAGCAAGCAAAAAAAATTAACTTAGAGGCTTATAGCCCCCAACACCCCGCTTACGCCAAAGATTTGTATGTGTTAGGAAGTATTTATCTAAAAACAAAAGATTTGAAAAAGGCTGAAACTCTATTGGTAGAAGCCTTAAATATTTTTCAAAAAAGTAATACCCATAAACAGCCGTATTACTTCCTTACAATGAGCCAATTAGCAAAGTGTTTTGAACTCTCCATACAATTTGCCAAAGCAGAAACTTTCTTCCAAACAGCCCTTGATAGTTTTACCCAAAATGTCAGTGAGAAAAATATAGAATTAGCAGGCATAGAGGCAGATTTAGCGAATCTTTATTATAAAATGGGCAGGTATGACGACGCAAGCGAAATGCACGAAGCCTGTTTGGAAACAAGATACAACCTATTAGAGGAATCACACCCCGAACTTTTGGAATCACTCAACGATATGAGCTTGTTGTATTGGGCGCATAAAAAAATCAGCAAAGCCGAAAAACTATTTGAGCAAAGTATTGAAAGCTATGCCGCACAGTTCAATCGCTATTTCTCTTTTTTAAGTGAAATAGAAAAAGAGTTTTATTACAAACGTATCCGTGATTTCTTTGAAAAATACAATAATTTTGCCATAGAGCATAGTAAA
>JALOMS010000432.1 GCA_025455345.1 Thermoflexibacter sp.
ACTTAAAAACAACAACATAAAAATGAAAATAAAACCAGAAGAATTAACAGAAAATGGTTATGTCCTGCTTGACAAGTTAGAGCATAACGAGCTTGTGCCATTCATACAGACCTATATGAAAAAATGGACAAAATATTCAGTATCTTATTACACAATCAACTTGCTTATTTTTGGACTTGTTGGATACTTTTTTGTTAAAGGTTACAACTTACCAGATTTTAGCTTTGGCGTTAGTTTTATTCATTTTTTATATGGATTTGTACTTGCATTTGCTTTGCTCCCATTGCACGAATATATACACGTGTTAGCATACAAATCACAAGGTGCGACAAATACTTCGTATGACGCTAATCTAAAAAAATTCTACTTTATGGCATTAGCGGACAAGTTTGTAGCCAATAAGAGAGAATTTGAAATAGTTGCAATGGCACCATTTATTACTATCACAATTATCCTAATACTTTTTTTATTATTTGCTAATACAAATTGGACTTTGACTATTTCTTGTGCTTTACTTACCCACACAGCAATGTGTTCGGGGGACTTTGGACTATTAAGTTATTTTGAATTTAACAAAGAAAAACAAACAGTAACCTATGACGATGTTGAAAATAAGATTTCATACTTCTACGGACGAAATGACGAGAGAAAAACGACAGCATAACACGGGTTTTGCATCTGGCGGGCTAACGTGCAAACTTAGGGCTTTCTATTCGAGTTCGGTGCTGGTTGAGAGTTTTGTGCTTCTTATTCACTACCGCCACCAATACCTAAACCCTTGAGGACAAATTACAAAATCACTATCATCATGCTATCTATTAAAAAAAAAAAAACTGCAAAATTGAAAACTTAAAAGTGTTCTATTTTAACATGAAAAAAACAATTATCATTCTCGTTCTTAGCGTTTTTACTAACCTTGCTTTTGCACAAGGAATAGCTCATGAGCAAAACATAGTCATTGGCAAAATAGATAGCCTCCAATCAAAAATACTGGGCGAGCAGAGAAATATTTGGGTTCATGTTCCCGACCAAAATCCTAATAGTATTTATAGCTCCCAACGCTATCCTGTCGTATATTTGTTAGATGGTGATGGGCATTTTTCATCAGTTGTGGGTATGATTCAGCAATTGAGTACAGGCGGTAATAATTTGTGTCCCAAAATGATTGTAGTTGGGATTTTAAATACCGACCGAACTCGCGACCTGACCCCTACACACGTAAATGTCGACCCACCTTATATGGACAGTCTGTCTTCTAAGACTTCAGGCGGTGGTGAAAATTTTATCGCCTTTATTGAGAAAGAATTAATGCCCCACATTGACGCAAAATACCCCACAGTTCCCTATAAAATGCTCATTGGACATTCTTTTGGTGGCTTGGCAGTGATGCAAACCTTTATTCATCACCATGATTTGTTCAATTCGTATATCTGCATTGACCCCAGCATGTGGTGGGATAAACAAAAGCTCTTAAAACAAGCACAAAAGGCTTTGGCTGAAAGGAAGTTTGAAGGGAAATCCCTATATTTGGGCATTGCCAATACCTTAGAAGAAGGAATGGATATAAAAAAAGTAGAGAAAGATACCTCCAATGACTCGAAACATATCCGCTCCATATTGGCATTACAAGCCACTTTTGAAAAGAACAAGCAGAATGGTTTAAGGTATCGTGGCAAATATTATCCTGATGATTCGCATGGCTCTGTACCACTTATTACTGAATATGATGCATTGCGTTTCTTTTTTGATTTTTTTCCTTTAAAACTCTCTTCAGAAGATTACACGAACCCAACAATTGCTTTGGCGGATAAATACAAAAGCCATTTTGCCCAACTATCCAAAAAAATGGGTTACACCATCAAACCCGATGAAGCAGAAATCAATTTCATAGGGTATGAAATATTGAAACAAAAACACTATAAAAAGGCAGAAAGTCTTTTCAAACTCAATGTGGATAATTACCCTGAAAGTTTTAATGTTTACGACTCTTATGCTGATTATTTTATTGCTATAAACGATAAGACAAATGCCATTATTCAATTGAAAAAAGCATTGGTAATCAAAGAAAATGCTGAATCAAGAAAAAAATTAACAACACTTGAAACTACTAAAAAATAAATAACCTTAAAAAATAAGACTATGAAATTAGGAGCATTCTCTATCAGTCTTGCAGTAAAAGACATTCAAAAGTCTAAAGAATTTTACGAGAATTTAGGCTTTTCATACTTTGGTGGAGACATCACTCAAAAATGGTTGATACTCAAAAATGGAAACGCAATTATTGGATTATTTGAAGGAATGTTTGAAAACAATGTTATTACCTTTAATCCGGGTTGGGACGAAAATGCCCAAAATATAGAACCGTTTGATGATGTAAGGGTAATTCAAGACCATTTGAAAAGTTGTGGGATAAAATTAACTTCCGAAGCAGACATAAATTCGTCAGGTGCCGCTTATATAACATTCACAGACCCTGATGGTAACAATATTCTAATTGACCAGCATCGGTAATAATTATTTTACTCATTTTTAACACATAACCTAATATTCACTTTTTTTAGGAACTCTTTATTCTTCTATAAACAGGATTCCAGAAGGTTGAATTTTCAGCGTACAGGTTCTCCGCTTTTTCTCTATGAGTGCGTCATCTTCATATACTTCTTGGGAATAGGTAAGTTTTAGGTTTTCATCTGCTAAATCTTGTGCTTGCAATTTGGTTTCTGAGGAAATAGGCGCATCTCCCGCAGACAAATCACTGGCTAATACGAAGGTTTCCCCGATTTTACCCTCAATAACAGTGGTGGCGAATACCACTACTCCTTCCGCAAAAGGGCAAGCCTCTGCGGTGCGGTGGTGCAATGTCCATATCAAAAAATCAATGTTACCGTAAAAGTGTATTTTACTGTTTGAGTATGCCTTCGCAAAAATGATATTCCCCTCATTTCCATTGTCTTGTAGCCACTCTTTGTATGTCCCTTTTCTTGTTGCTGACTCTATTTCATCAAACTTTTTTAAGTAAAATTTGGGGAAGTCCATTGTCCAATGTTTTACCAATTTTTGGGTCAAGGCTTTTACTTCTTTGGCGTTTAATGCTTGCCCATTTTTCATTTTTTCCAAGTCTTTTTTCCCAATTTTTCCAAAAGGAGCAAAAGTAGTATCTTGGAATTTGGGAGCGAGTGCTGCCAAAGTGCTATCCATTTCTATTTTTGGCATTACCTTGGGTATGACAGTAGAAACTAAGCTATCTGCCTTAGCACTTGTTTTCACTTCATTGTCTTGCGCTTTTTTTTCAGTTCCACAGGCAAAATTGAAGATGATGAATAGACAAATTAGGCTAAAATGAGTGATTTTGTTCATGATGATATTTTATTTCATGACGCATTTTTCTTGCAATTTCCATAAAACGCTATTTATTTGCTGCCATGATAGGTATCTTTCTTTGTTACAAAATGCAAAAATATTATCTTAGTTTTGAAGTATTTGTGCTTGCTTGCCATTATCCTTTTTTAAGGAAACAAAAAGAGAAATTGAACAATTTTTGCGAAACAAAGGTTTAGTTGTTTGATAATATCTTTTAGTTTTTATTTATACTTAAATCCTTTATTGAAACTAAATCATTAAATTACAAGCGCAATTTTATCAATACTAAATTTTGTATTTTATTTTATCAAACCATTTAGTGAGATTCCTTTTTAAGTTTAATAGTTCATTAAAATACCTTTGGGTACTGTTTTTACTCTGTTCTTCTTCATGCGATTCCATCAAAGAACAATCCATTACTGTAAAAAATGGGTTTTTAGACCTTTCTGATTATCATTTTGAGAAAGAAGGTACTATCCGCCTGAATGGAACATGGGCTTTTTATTGGAAACAATATCTCCATAGTGCTGATTTTGAACATACTTCGCCCTCGTCTTTTATTGCTGTACCTAATAGCTGGGCAAACGAGGAAATAGAAAAAGGTGTAAAATTAGGCAGTAAAGGTCATGCAACTTATCGTCTATTAGTCAAACTACCTATTTCCCGTAATCCTAAGCAACTTTTAGGGCTGAGAACACAATTTATTGGAACAAACCATGTTTTGTTTATTGATAATGAATTGGTAAGTCGCACAAAAGATTTAGGCGCAAATAGCACAGATACAGATGGTTATGTCAATCCAGAGGTTTATTTTTTCCAAATTAATCGCGATACCGTAGAAATCGTACTCCATGTTGCCAATTATGCTGGACGGGTAGGCGGAATAACCCAGCCTATTTTTCTGGGAAATGATACACAAATACGCCAAAACTATGAACGGAATATGATGGTTAGTTTCTTGTTATTTGGCGTATTGATGATTATGAGTGGTTATCATTTTAGTTTGTATGCCTTTCGCCCAAAAGAATTACCTACTTTGTGGTTTGCTCTTTTTTGTTTTGTGATAGGGCTAAGAATCTTAGTAACAGATGATTATTACTTTTCAGATATTTTCCCTCATGCTCCTTATGAACTTGGCAATAAAATATCTTACCTTACATTCTACTTAGGTGTTCCCTTATTTGCAATCTTCATACGTTCCTTATTTCCCAAAGATTTCTCTAAAATTGTAGTAAATTTATCAATCACCATAGGGAGCATATATTCCACAGTCGTACTTTTTAGCACGACCATATTTTATTCACAATTTTTGCAATATTTTCAAATAGCAACTTTACTTATTATTTTGTATGCTATTTATTTTGTGATACTTATCCTTTATAGGCGCAGGGCAGGCAGTGCAATTTTTGCTTCTGGTATTTTTGTTATTTTTATTGC
>JALOMS010000433.1 GCA_025455345.1 Thermoflexibacter sp.
AAAGTTGGGTTTGCCGCTTTTCCTATCACACCTTTGATAGAAGATACATGGACGGATATAGACAGCAATGCCTATTACGACCCCAAAGCAGGGGATACTTTTCAAGATAAGAATAACAATGGAAAGTTTGATGCTTATTGGCTTGCTGGCTTCCAGAATATGCGTCCAGCAAATGGCGTACATGACGATATTTGGGCAAGAGCAATGGTGATTGATGATGGGAAAACCCGTTTGGCGATGGTAGGCATAGACTTGATAGGCTTTGGGCATGATGATGTCATTGCCGTAAGGAATATGCTCCCTCAAGATATAAATATTTCTTATTCCATTATGTGTGCTTCTCATACACACGAAGCCCCCGACTTTATAGGACTTTGGGGAGAAGAATACAAACACGCTATCAATCAAGAATTTAAAAAAAATGTATATGCCCAAACCGCAAGAGCGATTACAGAAGCAGTAAAAAAACTTCGCCCTTCCAAACTCAAGTTTGCCATAGATGAAACCAATGCAAGAGCAATGGTCAAAGACACGCGCAAACCCGATGTGTTTGACAACGCAGTAAAGATAATGCAAGCAATAGATACTGAAGCTGATACTACGCTTGGTACTTTGGTGGTGTGGGGCAATCACCCTGAAACAACTTGGAACAAAAACTTGCTTATTACTTCTGATTTTGTTCATTATTGGCGGGAAGGGGTAGAAAAAGGTGTTTATCAAGGAGATAGCTTGGTAATGAAAGGATTGGGTGGTACGACAGTATTTATCAATGGAGCGATTGGTGGGCTGATGACCACTCCTCCTGAGTTGGCTGTCAAAGACCCTTTTTCTGAAAAACGCTACGAGCAACCCTCCTTTAGCAAGGCAGAAGCTCAAGGTAAGACTTTGGCAATGATTACATTGAATGCTTTGAGAGATTCTATCAACTCAGAAATCATCGATAAAACAAGCATTGCTCTTAGAGCAAATACATTTGAAATCCCCTTAGACAATTCCCTTTATCGCTTGGCAGTAGGTTTGGGCGTATTGGACAGAGGCTATTCATCTTGGGGGAAAATGCGTACAGAAATAGCGGTCATAAGAATAGGAAGTGCTATATTTTTGACTACTCCGGGCGAAATCTATCCCGAAATCATCTATGGAGGCATAGAAGCTCCTCCCGGACAGGACTTCGCCTTGCAACCACAAGAAATTCCTCCTTTGATTACTTTGATGAAAGGCAAATACAGATTCATCTTGGGCTTGGCAAATGATGAGATTGGGTACATCATTCCTCAAAGCGAATGGGATACCGAACCGCCATATCTGTACGGGGCAAAAGAACAACTTTATGGAGAAATTAACTCAATAGGCTCAAAAACAGCCTCTGTTATTCACTCCCAAAGCAAGAAACTCTTAGAAGGATTTTGAGAAAAGCCTGCTCAATCTTTCCCCTGCTTTTTCCAATATTTCATCATCTTTGGCAAAGCAAAAACGCAGTATTTTATAGTCATTTTTTTGATGATAGAACACAGAAACAGGAATCGCCGCAACCCCGATTTCTGTGGTCAATCTAACGGCTAATTCATAGTCGTTCTCATCAGAAATGTCAGAATACGAAACAGTTTGGAAAAAGCTACCTTCGGCAGGAAGATAAGAAAAACCTGAATTTTGTAGGCAGACTAAGAACTTATCGCGCTTTTTTTGATAAAATTCAGGTAATGCTAAATAATAAGAAGGCTCTTTTAGAAAGTCAGCCAAAGCATACTGCAAAGGCGTAGAAGTTGCAAACGTAATCCATTGGTGTGCTTTGCGGAATTCCACACTTAGCTCTTTGGGAGCAAGACAATAACCTATTTTCCAACCTGTAATGTGAAAAGTTTTTCCAAAAGAACCACAAATAAAAGTCCTTTCTTGTAAAGAAGGATGTTGCATCAGTGAAAGATGTTGCCTACCATCAAAAGTAATATGCTCATACACTTCATCACTAATGATGAAAATATTAGTATCCTTGACTATTGCTGCCAATTGATTTAAGTCATTTATAGTGAGTATTTTACCTGTTGGGTTATGAGGTGTATTAAGGATAATGAGCTTAGTTTTAGCGGAGATTTTTTGTTTGACTAAGTCCCAATTAATTTGATAATTAGGAGGCTCCAGCGTAATATAAATAGGAATTCCTCCATTCAACTCTACCGAAGGCGCGTAACTATCATAAGCAGGCTCGAAAAGTATCACCTCATCTTGTGGACACACTACTGCCGTAATAGCCGCATACAAAGCCTCCGTTGCTCCAGAAACAACAGTAACCTCATTTTCAGGATTATAGCTGACTTTGTATAAAGAAGATGTTTTTTCCGCAATTGCCTCTTTGAGCGCAGGTACACCTGCCATAGGTGCGTATTGATTATGTCCTTTTTTAAGGTGAAAGTTCACTAAATCAATTAATTGTGGCGAACAATCAAAACTTGGGAAGCCTTGAGCCAAATTTAACGCTCCTACATCTGTCGCAAGTTTTGACATGATAGTAAAAATAGTAGTACCTATTTGGGGTTGTTTGGAAAAAACCTGAATCATATTATTTCTTCTTTTATCTCAAATCATCAGTAAACACTCAAAACGACTTTTATTTGAATTTTTCATAAACAGCTTTTTCTAAATCTTCCCTATGGTTAGGGTGAGCAATAGCGATAAGTGCTTTGGCTCTTTGCTTCAGACTCTTTCCATACAAATACGCAATACCATATTCGGTAATGATGTAGTGTACGTGTGCGCGAGTTGTAGTAATTGCCGCTCCATGTTTGAGATAAGGCACAATCTTCGACTCCCCTTTCGAGGTAATAGAATTTAAGGCTATAATAGGTTTGCCATTGTCGGCTAAAGCGGCTCCCCTAATAAAGTCCATTTGACCACCTACCCCTGAATACTGCCTTGTACCTATGGTATCGGCGCATACCTGCCCCATCAAGTCCACCTCAATCGCACTATTGATAGCCGTAACTTTGGGATTTTTGCGAATAAGAGCCGTATCATTGGTGAAACTTGACTCATGCAAGTTTACGATAGGATTGTCATCTACAAAATCATATAATTTCTTAGAGCCTATGGCAAAACATGATAAAATGCGATTTGGAACTACTTTTTTATATTTATTGGTAATGACCCCCCTATTGTACAAATCCACTACCCCATCAGAAAACATTTCTGTATGAATTCCTAAATCTTTATGATGTCCCAACTCTGCTAATGCCGCATCTGGAATCGAACCAATGCCCATTTGCAATGTAGCTTTGTCTTCTATCAATGAAGCTATATATTTGCCTATTTGTCTTTCCTCTGGGCTGATTGTTCTCTCATGTGGCATATAAATTGGCTCATCTACTTCTACCGCATAGTGAATTTGAGAAGTATGAATAATCCCTGTACCCCAACAACGAGGGACTTGGTGATTGACTTGGGCAATCACAATCTTTGCCGTCTGTGCGGCAGCAAGCGCAATATCCACAGAAACACCCAAAGAGCAAAAGCCATGCTTGTCAGGAGGCGAAACCTGTATGATTGCTACATCTAAAGGTAAAATACGCTGTCTAAAAAAAATAGGAATTTCACTCAGAAAAACAGGAATATAGTCCGCATTGCCCTCTTGAACCGCTTGGCGCAGATTTCCCCCTACAAAAAAGGCATGAGTCCTAAAATTGGACTTGTACTCTGGCTTGCAATAGTCCGCATTGCCTTCTGTGTGGATATGCACAACCTCTACCTCGTGAAGTTCGGCAGCACGAGCCACCATAGCCTTTACCAAAGTTTGAGGAGTCATTGCCGCTCCATGAATGAATACCCTATCAAAAGATTTAATATTTTTTACTGCTTCTGTTGCAGTAGTAAATTTTGTTTGCATGGCTAAATTTTTAATTTAGATGAATTTACCTCAAAATTACATATTTGGAGCAATTACAAGATAAATCATTAAAAATAATACTTTAAATTTTTAATAATTCTTAAAAAAACGGTAAAACTCTTATGAATATTTAAAGGATAAAAATTTTGTTTTTTAAAAGTATTTCTTACATTTGAAGCAGTAAATATGAAATGCTAAAATAATTGAGAAAAATAGTTGCTATATTTTTGGTTCTCCTATTGATATACAACATGATAGGACACTACTTGGTGCTAATTTACCAGCAACAAGTAGCAAGATTGCATTTTTCTCAAACCCTTGAAAATGACCAAATTCCAGATGACGACCTTTTCATCATCAAAATTCCTGCTTCGCTTTACGTTCCTGCAAAAAATACTGATTTTGAGCCTATTACGGGTAGTTTTGAACACAAAGGCAAGTTTTACGACATGGTAAAACGCAAGGTACAAAATGACACACTCTATATTTACTGTGCCAATAACCACAAAAAGCAATTCCTTGCCTCCCAATTAGCAGATTACGTAAAAAGCTATGTCGTTGATTTTGAAAGTGGTAAGAACAAGAACGAATCAAATAAGTTGTTGAAATCTTTTGCCAAAGAATATTTAGCAACTGCTGTGTTTAGCTTCTCTATTTTCTACAAATATACAAATAGTGAAAACAATGTGAATGTGAGCATTTCTTTCCCTGCTATGCCGCTTATTTCCATTCCCTCCCCGCCTCCCGAAGCGTAACATACCTTTAAGTAATTCAACTTTTCTAAGCGTTCTTTGTATTAAAGTCCCTTTAGGAACGACATATTGGTAGAAAATGGAATTTCAGAACAACATCTAAGTCCCGTAGGGACGATACAAACATTTGCTAATGAAATAGTTACGTCCCAGAATGGAA
>JALOMS010000434.1 GCA_025455345.1 Thermoflexibacter sp.
ACATTTCTTGTTCAATACCCTCAATAACATCTATTACTTGGCACATACCAAATCTGAAAAAACCAAAGACATGATAGCCAAACTTTCGGAAATGATGAGGTATTTTTTGGAAGAAGCCCCCAAAGAAAAAGTGCCTTTATCTACTGAAATTCAGTTTATTACAGATTATATTTGCTTAGAAAAAATAAGAATGCCTTACCACTTGCAGATTGATTTTGGTATAAGGGCAGAGAATCAAAATCTACTTGTGCCGCCCATGTTGCTCATGCCTTTGGTGGAAAACGTATTTAAGCATGGATTGGACAAGGCAAAACAGCACAATCAAGCAAAAATTTGTTTGGAAGTGAATGGAGGGTTGTCTGAGAGGACTCGGACAAAGGCAACTCGGATAACGGCGATAATACCCATGAAATTGCGCTTTGAGGTAACAAATGATATGCAAAATATCAGCTATGAGAAGAAAGGCACAGGCTTAGAAAACCTAAAAAAGCGATTGGAATTGCTTTATGGCAAAAATTATGTCTTTGAAACAAGAATCGCAGAAGGAAAATTTGTAGCAATTTTGGAGGTAGAACTTTAGAGAAAATAAGTACCCCATTTGTTTGAAGGTGTAAAAAGCGGTTTTGAGAAATCGTACTGTCAGGTAAAGTACCTAACAGCACAAAAAAGATGATTTTTGTTCTCTTTCTTTATCAACATATTATCATAAACAATCCCATTGATTCAAGGCTAAGCCTTGAAACCTTTTTGAATATCTTGCCCATGCACGAGTGAAAGAGCCTGAATTTTCACCAATAAATTCAGATAAACCCTTTGCTAACTACCGTATAGCCTAAAAGTTTAACAATTATTACCAATAATTTGTTAAAAGTGTCGGTTTTTTACAAGACTTTGATTTGTCAACTTCCTAAATTTGAGCAGTTATACTTATCCGTTCCTTTCAACTTGTATTACACTTTTAACTTTCTATTTCTTTTCAATCCCATTCATTTTACTTAGACCTAATGGATTTATTATGCAAATGATTAGAAAAGCACTCTGCCGACTGATGCTGAGGAAAGCACGCAGTATGACCTATGATTTCAAGTATGATTTCTTACAAAAACCAGTAGAAAAGTGGAAAAACCATGATTATGCAGACTTTGCTTCAGTGATAGAGATTAGTACCTCTACCCTGAAGCGTATCTTTAACTGCAAAGGACACCCTACCCCTCAAGACCTTCGCAAGCCCTCCAAGCAGAAGATAGCCAACTTCCTTAGCCTCAAAACTTGGGAAGAAGTAGAAAAAGAATGTATCTTCGACTGCTTGCAGATAGACAAGTAATCTACTTATTATCAACTACTTACAAAAGTTACTCATACTATGGGTAACTTTTTTTGTAAGGTGCTGATTATCAGGAGTAAAGTTTTTGGGGAGTGGGGAAGAGTTTTAGGGAAGAATGAGGAAATTTGATAAATATTAAATAATATAAAATCTTAAAAAAGTTAAAAACTATGGCAAATAAAAAGCGATACATTGTTACTTATAAAACTACCAATATAAATATGGAAGAAATAAGTAATATATTGAATACTCCAGAAATAAATATCCAAGATGGAGTAGCATTTTTAATGACAGACAAACTTCTTTCAGAGTCAGATGTTCATCATTTTCATGGTATAGGTTCTTCCTCTATTGTTCTAACAGAAAAAGAAGCTTCAAAAATACAGAATGACAACCGAGTTCTTGAACTAATTGAGGATATAGATGTATTTGCTATGGATGAAGAAGAAAATATAGATGATTTTTATAGTCAAATCTACATTCAAATGTATAATTTAGCATATCAAGATGTACTAAAAAAAATGACTAAATATGTAGAAGAAGAACAGAAATCTACTGATTTAAGACCTCCATTTCCTATTCCACCCAATCCTTTCCCTTATTTTCCTAATCGCCCTATTTGGCCGCCTATACATTTCCCACCTTTTTTAAGGCAACCAATACCATGGAATATCACTAATATAAAAGCAAATCAAGTATGGCAGAAATGTGATAGTGGTAGAGATATTAAAGTAGCTATTTTGGATACGGGAATATCAAATCATCCTGATATTATAATAAAAGGTGGAGTATCATTTGTTCCAGGAATAATAAGTTATGGTGATGGAAATGGACATGGAACACATTGTGCAGGAATTGTTGGAGCAAGAAATAACTCAACAGGGGTAGTAGGGGTTGCTCCTATGTCAAGTATTTATGCTGTTAAAGTGTTAAGTGATAGTGGTTCTGGGCAACTTTCATGGATACTTGCAGGGCTTTCATGGGCATTACAAAATAAAATGGATGTTGTTTCAATGAGTTTAGGCTCCAGTGGTGCAAGGGGTCCAATAGCTGCTTATACAAGTGCAATAGAACAGTTATTAAGTGCAGGAATTGTTGTAGTTGCTGCTGCTGGAAACTCATATGGCACAGTACCTCCAAATGAAAGTGGATATGTGAGTTGCCCTGCCAACAGTCCTGGAGTAATTGCTGTTGGAGCAGTAGATAAAAATAATCTTATTGGCTATTTCTCGAGCCGTGGCGGTACTGGCAACCAAGTTACTATTTCAGCACCAGGAGTAAGTATTAATTCTACTTACTTAAATAATGGATACAAAGAACTGACTGGTACTAGCATGGCATGTCCTCATGTTGCTGGTGTTGTTGCTTTGATAAAAAAGCGATTCCCTTCGTTAACACCTTCTCAAATCATTCAAAAAATTAGAATGACAGCTCAAGATTTAGGTGTACCAGGTAACGATATTACATACGGAGCTGGACTTATTGATGCAAATGCTGTAACAATTTAAATTAAGACATATGTTTAGTGAAGCACTAAATGATTACATTAAAATAAGTGATAATGATATAATTAATGTAATTGTATGCACAAATACAGAAGAAATACAAGATTTAGCAAACTTTGCTTTAAAACCTATTGAGGGTTTGAAAAGAGTTTACACATTAAGTTTATCTGTTACAGAAGTCAAAAATTTACTACAGTACCCACATATTATAACTTCGGTAGATTTAGATAACTCTCAATTAGCTATTTAATATAAGTGATAGTGATACTGATTATTAATTCAAAGAGGAAACAATCTAAAAAATAATAACGAAAAAACTCAGTTAGCCGAAAATGAGTATTAGAGTAGGCATTCAAAATTAAATTTTTAAAACTATGAACGAGAATGAAGTAAAAAATGGTAGCGACCTACCCGAACAAGTACAAGAAGCAAAATCATTAGAAATTTCAAGTCAAGGTAATGTAGAAATAGCTTTAGCACAAAATGCATTTTCTACTTTTTTTACTTTGAGAGGAAATGGGAAGATATTAATTGACTGTGCAGACAGAAGAATAACTGCTAACTCGCGAGTATTCGTATCTATTAGCGAATTTAATTCTGATGCAAGAATAAACAGGTTTATAGGAGCAGCAGATTTTCAAGTATTAAACGTTGCTCCTTATAATGGCGGAGTACGAGTTAGGATAAATATAGCTTGGGGAAGCCCTTTGCCTGTGAGAGTTGATTTATTAGTTGATCCTTCTAATATTTGATAATTTACAAATCCTAACTTTTCTAAAACTTAAGGAATTGTGTATAAAATTATTTTTTATGTATTTTTACAGGAGACTTGGTAAATTTTATTTCTCCTGCCGTTGGTTGTGTCCCCACAAGCAACCCCTAAAACTTCACCCCCACTACCCATCAGTCCGCATTTGCAATGCGGACTTTCTTCATGAAGGACAGTTCCACTGCGGCAGTTCCACTGCGGCAGTGGAACTACGGTTTGCAATCCTTTTATTAACAACTGATTCAAGATTCAGCTTTGAATCTAACAAGTAATTTTTGGTAAAGAAAAATATAAAAAAGAGTTACCAAATTGGTAATTCTTTTTTATATTTGCAAAATCAAAGATTGTAGAATATGCACCATGTTAATTTAATCAAAATTTTAAATGAGGATAATAGCGGAAAAAACGCTTGTTACTATGTCTGAAAACTATTCTGATGTGGGTGGACAGATACAAGCGTGGGTGGCAGAGATAGAGAAAGACAAATTTGATTCACCAAATGAGTTAAAGGAAAAGTACAAGAATGCTTCTATCATCAATAGTAAGAGAGTGGTTTTCAATATCAAAGGCAATGACTACCGATTAGTAGTAGATATTGAATACAAACTAAAAATAGTATTTATCATTTGGTTTGGCACTCACAAAGAATATGATAAGATAGATGTTGCTAACTTACAATACCAAAAAAAGAATAACGAAAAATGATAATAAAAGTTATAAAAACGGAACAAGAACTTGATAAGGCGTTAGCAAGAGCCTACGACCTTATGCAAATGGATTTGGTGCCTGATTCTGATGAATACCATGAATTAGATGTCCTTTCTGTTTTGATAGAGAAATATGAATCAGAAAATTATCCCATTGCCCCACCTGACCCTATCGAGGCAATCAAGTTTCGAATGGAGCAAACCAATATGAGTAAAAAGGACTTGGCAAAGATTCTGAAATATGAAAGTAGGGTTTCTGAAATATTTTCAGGAAAGCGTAAACTTACTTTGGATATGGTAAAAAGACTTTACCATGAGTTGGGGATTCCTGCTCAATCCTTGTTGAAGGGCCGACCGATCGACGATACTTCCAAAGGTTCCTGGAGATCTATATCGCCGAAAAGAAGGGAACGGATGGCTTTACCGAATACACGCCGGATCTCCACTACTCTTTTGTTGAGTACGGCGGCGCCAACATCGTG
>JALOMS010000017.1 GCA_025455345.1 Thermoflexibacter sp.
TTAGAAAATTTTGCAAATTTCCCCATAGAGCTTGGCGCAGAGGAAATTCATGGAGAAAATTCTATTTACTATCAAATCATGCAAACGCATGACATAGCCTTGTTTGATAGTACAATAGGTAAAAATTATTATTTGATTGATGAAGAATTGGTGAGTGAAGAAAGCGCAAGAAAAAATCCAGATTTTGTGAAGGCTTTAGAGTTGATAGCTTCTATTGAGCAATACGACGGCAGTGAGATTTCCTTGCAAGAGTATATGGACATTAAACATATCAAGAAAAATGTGCAACATATTGTCAATGCCGAATTAGCGAATGAGCGAGGAACTTCTGCCAATCGCATAGGAATGAAAGGTTTAGCACAGGAGTTTGTGAATTGGGCGGCTGGTAAAGAAACTTTTATGCTCAAAAATCGTTCTCATCTTTCTGTATTAAAAAACCACTTTTCGCGAGTCATAGATAAAATTCACTGTAATCAGGCTGTCAAAGCAATAGACTATTCGGAAAACTTTGTCAATGTGCTGACCGAAGATGGCAAGACCTATCAAGCTGATATGGTAATAGTTACCGCCCCTCTGATGATATTGAAAGCCAACCTAATCAATTTTTACCCTGCCCTACCTAAAGAAAAAGAAGTAGCTATCCAACATATAGGCATGGGAACAGGCATGAAGATTATCCTCAAATTCAAAAAACAGTTTTGGTCAGATGATACAGCTTCTATTTTTGGACAATTAATCCCTGAATATTGGGTAACATCTTACCAAAGGAGCAATGTGGAGCATATTCTTACCGCTTTTGTCAATGGACAAAATGCCGAATTTCTCAGTCATCAAGGCGCAGAAGCCATCAATGCCGTATTAAATGAATTGGACAATATGTTTGGTGTGGGCGTGGCATCCACTAATTTAGAAAAATTTTATATAATGGACTGGGGTAAAGAACCTTTTGTGCGTGGGACTTATTCTTTTGATAAGATGGGGATAGGCAATAGCAGAGAAATATTGGCGAAGTCCGTCAATGACGTGATATTTTTTGCAGGAGAGGCTACCTGTACCAACGGGCATCATGCAAGTATTCATGGAGCCATGGAAAGCGCAGAGCGCGTAGTTGGCGAAATCAAAGAAATCCTAAATAAGGCTTAGTTTTTTTGAACAGGGAGTCATTTATTTTTACAAACAACTGATTATCTTTTTGATTTTATGTAAAAAAATAATATCTTTAACAGCGTAATTGTTCGCTCCCCCCTTTAGGAATATATATTTTAAATTAAATAAACCACAAAAGAGTTGTGAAACGCCTTAAAAAGTTATTCTTACGAGTAAAAACTTTTTTTTACGATAACACTATCATTGCAATAGCTGTCCTTATTTTTCTATTTGGAGCGTTGATTGCCTTTACTTTACCTATTTTTTTAGCAAGTATTCAGTATTTGGGTATGACCGCCCCTAATGAAATTGGAGATGCTTTTGGTGGAGCGACCAATCCAGTAATCGGTTTGATTGGAGTAGGAGTTACATTTTTAGCTTTCTATATTCAGTACAAAGCCACAGAAAAACAACGCGAAGACCTCAAAGAGCAACAACGCTATAATCAATACAAATATTTACAAGAATCCATCAAAGACGTAAAAGATGACATCAAAGACTTGCGCTATACCAAAGACCAAGTAACTTACACGTATTCTGAAGCTATTTGGAATTTTATGATGGACAATCTCTATCATGGTACAGCCGAACAGCAAATACTTAGCCCATTGTATTACCAATTAGAGTATATTTTAACACTTTTTGAGCCTGTGATTGCTGAAGTAGAAAACTCGGACTTGTCTAAGAAAGAAAAATTCCAAATGTTGATGAACATAGACGGGTTGTTCGAGTCCTCATTGGCTTTTATTGTCAGAGTTTATGACAAATCAGTCGTAGAAGGGAAGGAAAAAATGTTTCGCGAGTCTGTGAAATACAAAATCATCATTCCCGCTAAGAAAATCAAGCAAGAACTTAGAGAAATTTTAGACCGCTACAAAGAGCCAGAAAAAGATATTTTCCATAGGTCAGTAATGCGTATCAAGGGAGCGGCTTTTGTCCGACAGACCCGCATGATTGGGAAAAAAGGAATTGTAATGTTTTATAAAGATTTTGATACTTTTCAGACTGAACATCCAGATAGCAATATCACCGAAGAAAAGTTCGAAACCTATCTAAGCGATAAAGACAATGCTGAAAAAATCATCATTAACGAGCCAATTCGCCTGCTAATGAAGTTGGACTTTTTGGAAAAGGTTTCTTTTCACCTCTATCTCAAAGAATCGACTTACAATATTGAAGTAGATAGAAATGAAATTCAAGAATTTTTGGACATGGATTTAGCTGAATTCCAATTGAATAAAGATAGATGGAGAGATGAATTTGTAGGAAAATACGTCTATGACAAGCGCGAAAGAAAACGTTTCTTAGACAAATTTGTCAATGTGAAAAGTAGCGTCAAAAACAAAGAAGGAAAAGATAAAGAAGGAAAAGACAAAGAATTCAAAGAGAAAGAAGTTACGTTGGACTAATAAATATACAACACATCATTTTTTTTAAAATTTTTGAAAGTAAAACACCACCTTGTTACCAATTAGTAATTATGAATTAGTAATTACCAATTATCAATAAATATAGAATATTGATATTCAATATATTAACTCTAATTCTATATTTGATATAATAACACTAATTGATAAAGCCCGTCATGGATATAAATACAGTATTAAGGAAAAAAGTCTTACTTTCCGCTTATCAGTGCGACCCTACGAAGGGAAGCGAATATGGAAGAAGTTGGAATTGGGCAATGACTTACCTTAGCGAAGGTTACGAAGTTTGGTGTTTTACTACCCCCAAAGGCAAAGAAAACATAGAAGCATACCTCAAACAGCATCCTACCCCACATCTCCAATTCCTATACATAGAAGTCCCAACATGGGTGGATAGGCTCTATGGCAATATGTTAGGCGTTTATTTTCACTACTTTATATGGCAGGGCGAAGCATATCGCGTAGCAAAGAATTTAGACAGGCGCGTAGATTTTGATTTAATTCACCACGTTTCTTATGGAAGCATTCAGATGGGAACATCTCTATGGAAATTGGGTAAAAAATTGGTCATGGGGAGCATGGGAGGTGGGCAATTTCCCATGTTGGCTTTCAAAAAATACTTTACTGGGAATTGGAAAAGAGAACTGATGAGAAATTGGATTAGTCGCTTGTTAGAGATATTTAGCCCTAATATGCGGCAGTCCTTGAAAAAATCCGCGCTCGTATTGGTTCAGAATAAAGAAACCTTTGACATGGCAAAAAAGAATGGGGCAAAACAAGTACGACTCTTTGTGGAGAATAATTTTCCAGATGCCATGATTCCTCCTTCTTTGCCAGAAAGAATACACAACAAAGAGCTAAAAATACTATGGGTGGGGCGACTTTTTGCAAGAAAGGGTTTACTGCTTGCTTTGGAGGCTTTGAGCAAAATAAACCAAAGTATTCCTTTCCAACTGACCATTTTAGGAGGACAAGGAGAGGTCAAGCATCTCGTACCTATTTGGTTGAAAGAGTTGGGCTTAGCACCCAAAGTTGATTGGCGAGGACAAGTCCCATGGGAGGAGGTAAAACAAGCCTATCAGACCCATGACTTGCTATTATTCACCAGTTTGAGGGAGTCTTTTGGGCATCAGACATTAGAAGCAATGGCTTTTGGCTTACCCGTAGTTGCCCTAAATATCACAGGCATACGAGATGTAGTCCCTGCTAACTGTGCTATCAAAATCCCCGTAGGTACTCCTGAAGAATCTATCCAAAAAATAGTGGAGGAAATAGAATATTTATACACTCATAGAGAGAAATTAGAAGAATTAAGCAAAAATGGCTATGAATTTGCTAAAAGACAATCTTGGCAAGTTCAAAAGCAATTTCTTTGGGATTTGTACAAGGAAGTCAATATTTTAACATAGTTTTGTGTTGCACTCAATCAAAAGTGGTTTTATTCATTTGTCAGACACCTTTGAGGTGTCTGACAAGTTTCTTAATATTTTAACATAGTTTTGTATTAAAATATTGATATTGTATATCTATAAAGACTGCTTAAAAAAAATTTACCTACAATCAAAAAAATATGAAAGTATCCGTAGTAATGTCGGTTTATAACGGAGAAAAATACTTAGCAGAGGCAATAGAAAGTGTATTAGCCCAGACCTACAAAGATTTTGAATTTATCATAGTCAATGATGGGTCTAAAGACGGCTCATTAGCTATTTTGAGGCAATATGAAGCAAAAGATAATAGGGTCATCGTCCAAGACCACGAAAACATGGGCTTAGGCAACTCTCTGAATAAGGCAATAGAAATCGCCAAAGGCGAATGGATTGCGCGCATGGACGGAGATGACATTATGCTACCCAATCGCTTAGAAGAACAAATCAAATTTATAGAAGCAAACCCTCATGTAGATGTAGTAAGTAGTTGGGCATATTATATCAATCCTAAAGGAGAAACCATAGGACAATTTGCTTACCCTACTGATTTGAATAATGAAATAGATAGTAAACGATACTTAAGAACTAACAAACCAATAGCTATTATACATCCCTCGACTATTTTTAGAAAAAGCGTAGTCATAGAGGTCGGAGGGTATAAACCGATTGTACCAGGACAAGACATAGAGCTTTGGAACAGAATGTTAGAAAAGGGAGCTGTATTTGTCTGCATGAACAAGTGTCTGCTCAAGTACCGTATTCACCCTCATTCTATTACCAACTCTAACTATATCAATGCCTTACGTTATTTTGACTGGCTTGCGGAGTGCATGATACGAAGGCGCAAAGGAGAAGCAGAAATTGCTTATCAAGATTATACAAAACTCTTGGCGAAAAAGCCCTTTTTGCAGAGGATGCACTATTGGAGGAAACTCTATGCCAAATATTCATACAGAAAAGCCTCTTTCAGTTTTGGAAGTAAAAAATATTTCTCTTTCTTTATGAATACAATCATTGCGATATGTTTAAATCCTTCTGATTTTGTAAGAAAAGTACGCAATAAAATGAAACGCCTGTTTGCAAAAAATTAATCCTATATTATTTATATATGAATTTTTTATTGTGATATTTGGCTTGATAGTTTGTATATCGCGATGATTACAAAAGATTTTATTATACGAATACATTTTACATGAAAAAGGTGGTCATTCTCTACCGCTTTCTTCCTCATTATAGAGTAGAGTTTTATAATAAATTAAGGGCTACTCTTTTAACCGAAGGGATAGAATTGCATTTGATTTATGGGAAATCAAAAAATAAACAAGCACTAAAACAAAATGAAGTGGACTTACCTTGGGCTAAGTATGTTCCTCATAGTGTTTTTGACTTGTTTGGTATAAATTTTATTTGGCAACCCTACCTCAAACACATCAAGAACGCCGACCTCGTAATCGTAGAACAAGCAAACCGCCTATTATTTAACTATATCCTCATGTTTTACAAGCCTTTCCGCAAGTTCAAATTGGCTTTTTGGGGACATGGGCGCAATAGACAATTAGAAGAACAAAGTTTCCCCAATCAATTTAAGAGAAAATTTATTAAAGCCTGCGATTGGTGGTTTTCTTATACAGAAGGAGTAAAAAAATATGTCATAGAAAGTGGATTTGATGAAAATAGAATAACTGTTGTCCAAAATGCCATTGATACGATTAATTTGAGCAAACATTACGACATTATACCAGAAACCGAAACCGAAGCACTCAGAAAAAAATTAAATATTACCACCAATCACGTCTGCTTATTTTGCGGGGCTATTTACAAAGAAAAAAGAATAGATTTCCTCCTCAAAGCCTGCGATAAAATCAAAGAACAAATCCCTGATTTTGTGATGATTGTACTGGGTAGTGGAGAAGATATGACACTCATCAAAGACGCACAGAAAAGCAGACCTTGGCTACATTTTGAAGGAAACAAATTTGGACTGGAGCGTCTTCCCTATTTTAAAATATCTTCTTTGGTACTTATGCCGGGCTTAGTAGGATTGGTTATTTTGGATTGCTTAGCAACAAAAACCCCCTTGGTAACAACGAAATATCCTTTTCATAGCCCTGAAGTAGAATACCTCATCAATGGAGAGAATGGCATTATCACAGCCAATAATTTGAATGATTATGTAAGTGCGATTGTAGAAACAATAAAAGATGAAGAAAAATTAGCACATCTCATAGAAGGCTGTGTGAAAGATAGAACTACTTATAATATTGATAATATGGTCATTAACTTTAAAAAAGGAATTATCCAATGCCTAAACATCTGATAAGAATATGAAAATCGTATGTATTTCAGATACACATGGTTTGCATGAACAAGTAAGCATTCCTGAAGGCGATATACTTCTCCATGCGGGCGATATTTCTAAAAGAGGTAAAGAACATGAAGTCGTCAATTTCAATCATTGGTTAGCTACCCTACCTCACCCTCACAAAGTTATGATTGCAGGTAATCATGACTTTATTTTTGAACAAAACCCTACTTTAGCCCAAAGCCTAATTACTAATGCTATTTATCTGAATGACAGCATGATAGAAATCAATGGATTAAAAATATGGGGTTCTCCGATTTCGCCTTGGTTTCACGATTGGGCATTCAATAGAAAACGGGGCAATGAAATCAAAAAACATTGGGACTTAATCCCCGCAGAGATAGATATTCTCATTACGCATGGACCACCTTTTGGGATTTTGGATTATACGGCGAGCGGGCGTACCGTAGGCTGTGAAGAACTTGCGAAAACCATCATCAAAATAAAACCTAAGATTCATCTTTTTGGGCATATCCACGAATCGTATGGTATAGTCGAGGTCAATCAAACTACTTTCATCAATGCAAGTATTTTAGACCTAAATTATAAAGTTGTAAACCAAGCAGTGGTAATAGAAATATGATGATAGTTTTTTGATACTTAACGAATTCTATTAGGGTAATAAAATCGCCTTTTTAGAATATCAGTAACTGTTCCTCGATAGCGATACCCTTGGAAAGTTCCCCAAAACTGCATGAATCTAAAGACAGGTATATCTAAGAGATTTGCCCAAAACTTTCCCTCTCTTAGTGCATGTACATAATCAAAAAGTGTATTGGAGATGAATAAAAGAATGAAATCCAAAAAAGAAAAATGCGCTTCAGGGAAAATGCGTTTATAAGCAATTGCTTCTCTTTTATAGCGATTTTTGATTTTGGAAGGGGTTTCTTCATGTACATGTACTATACCCGCCTCCGCCACATAACTAAGCCAATAGCCCTTATGAAGAATTTTGTTAGCCCAGTCCAAGTCCTCCAAGCCTGTGATATTTTCATCGTAAGGCTGTGATTCCCAGAGAGATTTGCGTATCGCACAGTTCGCATTATTACAGAAAGGATGTTTCTGGACAAGATGCGACTCTGCGGGAAACCATTTTTTGAAGATTTGATGCTCGGAATATTTGGTAATTTCATTGCCAATCTGGCGACCGTAGCTTACTGCGACTTTCTCATTTTCAAATGGTTTTACCAAATTGGCTATCCAGTTTTCATCTACGGGATATACGTGAGCAGAAGCAAAAATAAGTATTTCGCCTTGGGCGGCTTCTATGCCCTTATTCAATGCCCTTCCAAAAGTAAATTCCGCAGGAGAGATAGGAACAATCTTGACAGAGAACTCTTGAGCAATGGCAGTAGTGCGGTCTGTAGAACCAGAATCTACCAAAATTACCTCTGTTTCTGCTATCAAACTTTGTTTAAATACGCCTTCTAAAAGCTGTCTAATGAATTTTTCTTCATTATAAGCGCGTATAATGATGGAATATAGTGGCATTAGGCTTTATTTTTTCTCCAATACTTGAATTGCTTCATTATTTTTTGCAATAATGATGATTTCTTTTTGGTTAGCTAACTGAATAGAAATTATATCTCTTGCTTCTCCTTGAACAAAAAAACCGCTTTCACTGACAGGAATTGGCGCAAAATTGTTTTTCCCATCACCTTTCAATAGCAAGCCATAAGAAGCATCGTATTTGCCTATTTCTGGCTTAACAGCAGAGAAGTTGCCTGCCAAAAGCACATCTTTGTTCCCATCTTTGTCATAATCAAGGACTAAAAAACAAAAAGTAGGGCTTAGTTGCGCTAAAAAAGGTAAAGCCTTGATTTTAAAGTTATTATCTCCTTTATTTTCTATAAAACACGTGGACAAATTCCTTGCTTCTAATATTTTAGCATCTTTGAGTTCTTCTGGCGTAAAAATATCATTAATGGTTTTTTCAGCATAATCCTCGTATTTCAAGAATTTCTTTTTTAAGGGTAGAATTTGTGAGATTAACTCGTCTTTGACCGCCAAAGGATAACTATTTCGCTCGCCCTTTTCATTAGGTTTGTAATAGGTAAGCACAGGGTCTAAATCGCCATTCCTATCAAAATCACTCAAATACAGTTGGATAGGTTCTTTTTCGTTGGCTTTGAGTTTGGAATTTTGCCCTAAATTCCCTGCAAAAAAATCTATGTCGCCGTCTTTGTCAAAGTCATCAGCGATGATACAGTTCCAGAAACCTTTGGAATTATTAATCTGAAATCTGGAATCTGTAATGAATTTATTGTTTTGATTTTTGAGGAAGGTAAGAGGAAGCCACTCCCCAATGACCACCAAATCAAGCTGTTTATCTTTGTCATAATCTGCCCAAACTGCGTCCGTAACCATGCCTATTTGCACCAATTCAGGGGCAAATTCTTTGATGACATCTTTGAAGTTGCCTTTGCCATCGTTTTGTAAAAGCATATTTTTAGGGGCTATTCCATACTCAAAAGGAATGGAGCGACTGCCTACAAACAAATCCAAATCTCCATCGGCATCAAAATCGCCTGCTTGTACGCACGAGCCAACGTTGTACTCGCTTGGAAGTTTATTTTCTGTTTTCTTGAAATTGCCACGTCCGTCATTTTCATAAAGACGGTCTTGGAGAGGAGATGCCAAGCCCGAAAATTCATTCCCTCCGCTAACTACATATAAGTCCAAATCCCTATCTCCATCTGCATCAAAAAACAAAGCATCTGTATCTTCTGAGATTTTATCTACCTCAAAAACAGCTTGATTCGTACTAATAAAAGTCCCATTTTTCTGTTGGACAAATAATTTCCCTGCGCTATCTTTTGCACCCCCAATATAAAAATCTTCTAAACCATCTTTATTCACATCTCCTTTGGCAATTTTTGGACCCAACGTAGAAAGCATTTGGGGAATTAGTCGCTCTCTATTGAACTCATTAAACTCATTTTCAAGATGTTGGAAGTCTATATTGATTTGACTGCTGATGTCTTGGAAAGCCGTAGCTTGCTCATTCAAAGTAGTGATTGAAAATGTCCTTGCAAGTTCTGGGCTTAGGTTGGTAGGAAATTGGGCATTTTTTTCCTCTAAAATAATTTGTTGATTAGGGTTTATATTCTTCATTGTTTGCTTTTTACCATTTGACCAAACAATCTTTAGAGAATCAATAATGTTAGTTTTTCCTAAACCAAAATTCATAACGGGGTCTATTGAAGACTGAAAACCGCGCGCAGGAGCTTGTTCCAAATAAAGCATTTGTTTCTCACTGCCTCCTACGAACAAAACTACTTTTGCTCCTATGCCCAATATATTCTTATCTTCTCCTATCAATTTGATTTTCAAATAATTATTTTTCTCTAATTTTTCGGCATTATTCCGATAGACAAAGGCTTCCTGATTCACATTGTTTACTACCAAATCCAAATCTCCATCATTGTCCAAATCTGAATAAGTAGCTCCATTGGAAAAGCTATTTTGGTCTAATCCCCAATCTTTTGCTTTGTTGGCAAAGGTCAAATCTCCATTGTTCTTAAACGCATAATTAGGAATAAATACTGCCTGACTTTTACCCTTGAACTTTGTATAATCAAAACTTTTGGTGCGAATTGCATTCATCACATTCTCATCACTGGTCAAAAAGTTTACAAAATCTTGATTAGTAAGGTCTTCGAAAATGCCATTCGAAACAAATATGTCTTTCAAACCATCATTGTCTAAGTCCATGATAAGCGCGCCCCAGCTCCAATCGGTAGCAGAAACTCCCGCAATCTGCCCTATTTCCGTAAAAAAGCCACCTTGCCCATTCTTGGTATTTTTAGCAAGAGGCACGTTTAATTGGAGCATATTGCGTGTAAACTGATGATAATAATCTTGTTTTACCTTTTCTTGATAGGTATCATAAGTATTAAAAGTGGTTGTTTTTTTCAATCTCCCATCAGTTTCGGGGAGCATATCCGTAGAAAAAATCTCAGGACGACCGTCATTGTTTATATCTGCCATGTCTGCGCCCATAGAGGCTTCGCTGGTATGTGCCATCCATGCTTTTAGACTTTCTTTAAAAGTGCCATCTTTTTGGTTAATATACAGATAATCAATCTCAAAAAAGTCATTGGAAACATAAATATCGAGCCAGCCGTCATCATTCACATCACCAATCGTAACACCCAGACCAAAACCTATCACACTTCCATAGATATTTGCTTTAGCACTTACATCAATAAACTTCCCTCCGTCATTCCTATACAATTTGTCCCCGCCTTTGACATCTTTTTCATTCCTCAAATTCTCCAACCCAAAACTACTGATAGGTCTGAAAGAATTGTTGAGCAAGTACAAGTCCAAGTCCCCATCTTTGTCATAATCAAAAAATGCCGCATGGGTGGAAAGCCCCTCGTCTGCGATTCCATAGTCTTTTGCTTGTTCTTTGAAGGTAGGGATTCCGTCTTTAATTCCTTGATTGACAAATAGTTCGTTTGCTCTGTCATCTCCTCTAAAATTGCCAGAGTTGCATACATAAATATCCAAAAGCCCATCTCCATTTACATCAGCAATAGCCACTCCCGTACTCCATGCTTTTTTCCCTTCGACTCCCGCTTGGCTACTTATATCTTTGAACTGCCAATTCCCTTGGTTCAAGTAAAGTTTATTTTCTTTCATATTGGCAGTGAGGTAAATATCAGGCAAGCCATCGTTGTTTACATCTCCAATACCTACGCCTCCACCATTGTAGAAATTGCGATAGCTAAAAATATTCATCTCTTTAGAGCCTTCTACTTCATTTTTGAAAGTAATGCCTGTAATTATGCTCGGAATGAGAGAAAATAACTTGTCTTGAGGAATATCCTGAATTGACTTTTTTTGACAAGAAAATACTGAAAATAAGGCAAAACAATAGGTAAAAATTAGAAATAAGCGCATTTTATTCATATTTAAGTCCATCTTAGATGGTTTGGTAAACTTCACAAGTAAATTAGCCGACAAAGGTAAATAAAAAAGCCTTGATTCAAAAAGAATACAAGGCTTGTTATAATTTGAATATTTACCTATCAGCATTGATAAAACTGATATTCTTTGAAAATACGATAATAGAACTTTAATGATTTTTGGATTACTACCAAGTTCTATCTTTCATAAATTCGTCTAATTCTTTGCGTGTCATGGGAAGTTTATCGGGATTTTGGTCAAGCCATGCAAGGAAATCTTTTTTGATAGCGTCAGTCCATTGCATATCTATTTCTCCGGGGGTATATTTGCCCTCTCTAAGACGCTGATGCCCAAAAGCATCTCTCAGCGCAATAAACTCTGCGGTCATTATTACCTTCTCGACCAAATGAGCGGGAATAAACACAACACCCCCTCTTTTGGCAATGACCAAATCCCCCGGCAGACATATCGCTCTGCCTATGCGGATAGGAACGTTTAGCCCATCAAGCATGAGATTTTGGATAAAAGAAGGGTCTGTTCCTTTGACAAAATAATTGAATCCTTCTATTTTTGATAAGCCTTCGATATCTCGTACTGACCCATAAAACACAACCCCATTTTTGGATTTAGCATAAATGGCGTTGCCCAAGTTATCCCCAATCAGCGTACCGTCTATGATTTTGCCAAAAGCATCAGCCACATAAATATCCCCAGGGGTAAGCATATCTATAGGCCAAGAGTTAGGAGAACCCTTGCGCCCTTCAGCTTTGCCTCTTTCGCGGATTTGCTTGTCTATGTCTGGTCGGCTGGGGATATAAACTGCAGTCAATGCCCTCCCCGTCAATACCATGTCTTGATGTAAGATTTCCCAATCTCCCTCAAATTGATTGTTATAGCCTTCATTTCGCAGTACGCCCCACGCCTCTTCCAAAGATACTTTTTTTGCTCTAATGAGCCATTTTTCGTCTATTTTGGGACGACCATCGGGAAATCGCTCCCCCTTCCACTCCGAAGTCAAAGCGATAAGTTGTTCTTTTGTAATGGTCTGTGCCAAAGAAGGCAAGCAAAATAAAAAAGCAAAAAGCAACAACAAGCTGTTTTTGAAATTATCCATTTTCATATTTTTTTAAAGTTAGAATATAAAAAAAAAGTTTAACTAAACATCATTTGTTCTATGCAAACGATTACATAAAGATAGAAAATAAGAATACTTTTAACGTAAATTTTATAAAAAAATAAGATATACTTTGAAAATGTCATAAAGCCAATTTATACTCTAACAGCCGACGCATACTTATTGATAAAGTCAGATGGAGATACTTTTTTGATTTTTTTGAACTGTTGGTTAAAATTAGAAAGATTGTTATACCCCGAAGCAAAGCATACATCAGTGATGGATTTAGAATTTTGTTCTAATAATAATTTGCAAGCATAGCTTATCCTCATCTCATTCAAATATTCTAAAAAATGTTTGTGGGTGGCTTTTTTGAAATAACGACAAAATGCACTTTTATTCATTTTGGCTATATTGGCAACTTCATCAAGTGTAATGGGACTTTGGAAATTATTTAAAATATAATTGAATACCTTGCCCATTCTTGCATCTTTGGTATCAAACTTTTCAGGATAGCCTACACTTGCAATATATTGATAATCAGTTTCATTGGCTAATATTCTTAATGCTTTTAGCAATAAAATCAGCCTTTCAAAGCTATCATCGACCTCGAACATCTCGAATAACAAAGGAGGAACAACTTTTTGACTTTCTCCTCCAAAAATAATCCCTCTGGACGCTCGCTCGATGAGCTGTCCTATTTCTTTTAATTCTTCTGCAATAAAAAAAGAATTGCCTAATATGTCTTTTTCAAAATGAACATTGATGCCCTCTGCGGCTAAGTCTTCTCTATTTTCAAAGTAAGGCGGGTCATTGAGCCATACATGGGGCAGATTATACCCCATCAGTATAATCTCTCCCTCCTCGAAAGGAGCAATGTTATCTCCTATAAATCTCGTGCCTGTGCTTCTAAAATTATAAACTAACTCTACCTCTGCATGGTATTGCCAAAATTTTTCAAAATGAGGTAAACGATGCCACGTAATAGCAAAAGATTCGTTAAAAAGCCTATTGTTTCTCCTAATAAAATGTGGTTTCATAACTTATCACAAAGATTTTCTTAAAAGACAATATAAGTTATAGAAATATTTTGTTATTGGCAAATTTTTTTGTAATTTGAGCAAATTAAATGGTAGCTATTAAGCGTTTTCATGCTTAATTTTGGATAATCATAAACGTATAAATATTTGATTGTTTTTTCGTTCCCATGAGACGACTTATGGATTGTGATAAGGAACTAAACACGCTAAAGCGTATTTTACATTAAAAAATGCACAATCATGTAAGTACATCATAAGGTATTATGCGTTTTTTTATTCAGCTCCATTAGAAACTTGCGTTTTGTAAAACTACTTCACTATACACCTATACAAAGCCTCTTAGAGGTGTAACTTACTAACTAAGAATGTATTAATATCTCCCTTATGGGACTTTGTTATTGAATAAGTAGTGCTTTTTTTTACAAAACTATAGCCAACATAATGGAATTACTACAAGATTAATAAAGAACAATTTAAAAAGTTGAACACTATCTAATATACTTTATTTTATTAATTCTGTATTTTGCTAAAATAAATTTAAAAATGAAAATGAAAAAAAATCTACAATGGAAATGGAGTGTAATGGTTTTGCTTTTGTCATTACTATTTACTCAATCGTTTGCACAATCTCGTGTTTCTGGCACAGTTACCTCTGCCAAAGACAAAACGCCCTTACCTGGGGTTTCTGTGAGAGTAAAAAATAGCCAAACAGGAACTATTACAGATGTTGGAGGTAAGTATAGCATATCCACAAATACGGGCGAAACTTTGGTTTTCAGTTTTGTAGGATTTGCAAATAAGGAAGTGGCTATTGGTAATCAGACACAAATAGACATAGCCTTAGAAGAAGACGTTACGCAGTTAGGTGAGGTAGTAGTTACTGCTTTGGGTATCAAGAAAGAAGCAAAAAAATTGGGTTATGCGACTGCTTCGGTTACGCCTGACCAAATCAACGTAAACCGCACTGTAAACTTCATGAATGCCTTGCAAGGGAAAATGGCTGGGGTGAACATCACTACACTTGGCTCTGGTCCCGCAGGTACTTCTAAGGTGAGGATTCGTGGACAGTCCTCTTTTGGCGGTACGAACTCCCCTCTAATAGTTGTAAACGGTGTACCTATCGACAATACTAACTTTGCCCTTGCCCAAGGTAACCTCTCTGGCGATGGTTCTGTGCAAAATAGAGGAAATAACAACTCAGATGGTGGTGATGGTCTTTCTTCCATCAATCCCGATGATATTGAGAGTATGACCGTTTTGAAGGGCGCAACGGCGGCGGCACTTTACGGCAGCCGTGCCAAAGATGGGGTAATTATGATTACGACCAAGACCAAAGGAGCAAGCAAAGGCATTGGCGTAGAGTTCAATAGCAATTTTACTACTGATGTCCCTATGATTTTGACGGATTGGCAGTATGAGTATGGACAAGGTGAAGGTGGCAGAAGACCTACGGCGGCAAACCCAACTTCTGGCGTATGGTCGTTTGGGGAAAGATTCCAACCTGGCATGACGCAGGTATTGTTTAATGGAGTAACCGTTCCTTATGAGCCTCAAAGAAATCAAATTCGTGAGTTTTTAAGGAATGGAAATACCTTTACCAATACGGTTTCCTTGTCTTCTGGTGGCGAAAATGGTGGTTTCAACCTTTCCATTGCCAACATGGATAATAATGGTATCCTGCCCAATAACTCTTTTAACCGCAAGACAATTAACTTAGGTTTTACACAAACTTTGGCAGGAAAACTCATTGTTTCTGGAAATATGAATTATTCTAAGGAAATCAATAGAAATCCTCCGCAATTTGCACAACAAGATTTTAGTATTCCTACTACGCTCTACACCATTGCCAACTCAATGCCAATGGACGTGTTAGAAGCAAACGCTTTTAATCCAGCAGGTAACGAATATTTGTGGTCGCGCTTTACCAACCGTACCAATCCGTACTTCAACTTGGCGCGCAAGTTTGAGAATATTGCCCGCGACCGCTTGTTTGGGAATTTGACTTTGCGCTATAATATTAAGGACTGGTTGTATGCCCAAGTGCGTATAGGTCAGGACTACTGGTCAAGACAGCAAGATTACAATTTCCCTACGGGTTCGGCTTCTCTTGCCCCTGCGCCCGCAGGTTTCGTGAATGGTAACTATATCCAAGAAGTGCGCCGTCAGCGTGAAGTCAATGCGGACTTCTTGATTGGAGCAACGCGCAAATTTGGCAACTTTGGGGTGGACGCTACTTTTGGGGGTAATCAATTGTATATCACAGGAGAAATCAATAGCGTGCAAGGTACAGATTTCGTAGTGCGCGACCTTTATACCATTATGAATACACGCGTGCGCGACCCCTTCTTTGGGTTTAGCGAGCGCAAAGTGAACTCGTTGTATGGTGCGGCAGAATTTTCTTATAAGAATTTCTTATTCTTGAACGTTACGGCAAGAA
This sequence comes from Thermoflexibacter sp., assembly GCA_025455345.1. Classification (GTDB taxonomy): domain Bacteria; phylum Bacteroidota; class Bacteroidia; order Cytophagales; family Thermoflexibacteraceae; genus Thermoflexibacter. Next base: position 15,871 of record JALOMS010000017.1, read on the forward strand.
ATGACTGGTTTTCAACTCTTTCCCCTGAAAACAGGAGCATTTTATATCCTTCTATTACAGGTAGTTTTGTATTTTCTGACGCTTTTGATAATATGCCTTCTTGGTTAAATTTCGGTAAGTTGCGCGCCGCTTACGCAGAAGTAGGTAGCGATACAGACGTAGGTGCGTATGCGAATAACCTATTCTATGGTATCAATGCTAACCTTTTCCCTGTGGGAACGAGTGCCGCACAAGCCCCTCTTGGCTTCATCAGTGGCTCTACTGTACCTAATGCCAACTTAAAACCTATGCGTGCCTCCGAAGCCGAAATTGGTTTGGAACTGAAAATGTTTAATAATAGAGTAACGGTAGATTTTGCTTTTTACAATAAAATTACCAAAGACCAAATTGTTTCTGCACAAATCTCTGACGCTTCTGGTTTCACCAATACACGCTTAAATAGTGGACAAAGTAGAAATAGAGGTTTTGAATATTTGGTCAATGTAGTTCCTGTTCAAACTGACAATTTCCGTTGGGACGTAACAGTGAATGGCTCTTACAACCAAACTTTGGTGCAAAGAATCCTTACCAATGACGATGGCGCAGGCAATGACCTCAATGGAGATGGTCGTGCGGAGCAAATCGTAGTCGGCGAGTCTATTTGGAGAGCAGGACAAGGGCAAATTCGCCAAGTGGTAGGGCAACCTATTGGCTTGCTTTATGCCAATGCCTATGCGCGCGATGCCCAAGGTCGCAGAATATTTGATGCCGCAGGTTTGCCTGTGATTAATCCTTTGCAACCCTTTGGTTCTACCATTCCTAAGTGGGTAGGTGGTATTACCAACTCCTTCGTTTACAAAGGAATAGGACTTTCATTCTTGATAGATTATAAGTTAGGACACATCATGTCTTCTGGTACAAACTTTAACGCATGGCGACATGGCTTGCATAAAGGGACACTCGTTGGTCGTGAAACCAACAC
>JALOMS010000435.1 GCA_025455345.1 Thermoflexibacter sp.
TCATGAATTTCAAGAAAGAATGAAATCTTTATAAGTCTTACTATCCCTTTGCTTATTTTTGGTGCAATAATGCCTAATTGTAATTAACAGAAATAAAAAACGATTGTTTAACTATACTTTTATGAGAAAATATTTTGTATTTATTTTATTCTTATTCTGTGCGTTGCCTTCTTGCCAAACGCTTCAGATGATGAAAAACTTTGCCAAATGCGAGTTTAGATTGGCGCAACTTTCCAATATTACTGCGCTGGGCATAGATATGACAGGAAAAAGAGGATTTGCAGATTTTAGCTTATTGGACGCAGGCAAGGTAGTACAAGCATTGGCAGGAAATCAGTTCTTGCTGAATTTTGTGAGCAATATAGAAGTTCGCAACCCCAATGCAGAGCCTGCGGGACTGACTCGAATGGATTGGATTTTGGTCGTAGATAACAAAGAGATACTCAATGGCTCGCTCAATCAAGCAATTAGCGTTCCTGCCAATAATGGCACTGCGCTTATGCCTTTGAATTTGTCCATTGATTTGAAAAAAATATTTGCCAACCAAAGTAGAGATGAAACTTTGAGCTTGGCGTTTGACTTGGCTCAGCAAGGCAATAATACCAATCGCCTCATGCTAAGAGTAAGACCTTACATGAATATTGGAGGAGCAGAAATACCTTATCCAGGCTATTTGAATATCAAAAAGGATTTTTAAGGATTCCATGCTGTACATAGAGATAAGCCTATCAATAAAAGTAGCAATAATACGCCTAATACGATAAGACAACCTGTCAATACACTTTTAGGCTTATTCTCTTTGGAAGGTTTGGCTATATTTTTTAGTTCTTTCTTGAGATGCTTGCGTTTTCTTAGGAAAAAGAAAGGCAACCACCATCCTCCCGCCAAAGTCAAAAGTAATAATTTTAGGCGTTTTCTTTTTTGGTTATTCTCATTGTTTTTCTTGTGTTGTTGATGGTGATTGTTGGGTTGCATGGACTTAGAAGTTTGTGAAAATAAGTACAAGATAGCAAATATTCTTTGTCTTTCTTTTCAAAAAACTATCTTTGTTTTGTATTAAATCAATTTAGTAATGTTCAAAAATCTAATTAAGACGCTCTTACTTGGCAATAAATGGCTACAATCTTTTTACGAACTTCTATTCAAAATAGCTCTTAAGGGCATGAATTACGACCGAGGTCATGTGCCAGATTATAGTGGAGAAAAGTTTGTATTATCATTATTAAAAGCCAATGAGAAGAAGGACGTTGTTGTTTTTGATGTGGGCGCAAATACAGGGCAGTATGCGAGCATGGTCATCACTACACTTCCACATAATTTCCAACTTTATTCTTTTGAGCCTCAAGAAGAAGCATTTATCCAATTAAAAAATATTTCTAATCAAGGCTATTTTAGACCATATCATTTGGCAATGGGCGCGTCCAAAGGCGTGTTGGACATTTACTTTAATCGCGCAGGAAGTGTTTTCGCATCTATGTATCCTTCATCTTATCAGAACTATGACATCACGCTGAATCAGTCCAAACAGGTAGCTGTGAGTACCGTAGATGATTTTTGTACAGAAAACTCGATACCATTTATAGATTTGTTAAAAATAGATGTAGAAGGCTACGAGATAGAAGTCCTCAAAGGATGCAGACAAATGATTCAAAATGGGAAAATAAAAATGATTCAATTTGAATTTGGGCTTGCCTCCATCAAAGCACGTATTTTTCTGGAAGATTTTTTCCTCTTGCTCAAAGACTATGATATTTATCGAATCTTACAAAATGGCATTAGACAAATTCATTATAGTGAGTACGCAGAACTATTCTTAACGACTAATTACTTGGCTATCAAGAAGTAGGCTTTTTTACGTATTGGTTTGCTCTAATATTTTGTGCTGCCAGACTGACGGTTTCTTCTATTCTTTTTTTGCGTGTCTCGACTTGTTTTGCATTGCCTATCCACTCCAATATGCCTCTTTTGACCGAGCGCGGGAACAAATCAAAATATTGCTTAGCAGTAGGGTTTGCGTCCAATCGTTCTTGTAAGTCATTGGGAATAATCAGATTATCTACCTCTTCTAATGCCACCCATGCGCCGTTTTGTTTGGCGACTTCTATCACCGCTACTCCTGCCTCCGTCATCTTGCCCTGCTCGATGAGTTGGGCGACTTTATCTTTATTGATTTTGCTCCAATTGCTTTTGGGATTTCTTTTTGCAAAAAATTGATAGAAACTCTGCTCATCTCTTTTGTTGGGCTTGCTATCTATCCAACCAAAACAAAGAGCTTCTTCCAAAGCCTGTTGGTAGTTTATACTCGGTACACCACTGCCTTTTTTGTACATAATCAACCAAACACTGCTTTGTGTAGCGTGATTTTCTTGTAGCCATTTGCGCCATTCAGCCTGCTCTTTGGCATAAAAGGTCTGAATACCATCTTTTTCTTTGTCGAGATATTCCATGATTTTTTGGGTGAAGTTGGTTATTTTTTCCGTATTCTCACTGCAAATGCCTGATAAGGATTCTCTTGAATTAATAAATTGACTTCATTTTTTGTAAAGCCCATTTCGTACAATCTTGGAAGAAAATCTGTAAAAATAAGGTGGTAAGGCAAATAATTTCCTCCGTTTGCCTCTCCTATGTGATACCAGCCCGAATCTTGGGAAATCAAGGTACGATGCAAGAGTTTTTCTCTTTTCATCATATCCAAGTAATTAAGGTATTCGTTTTTCGTTTCCTCGCTTAACTTAAAATTGTGTGGATACAGTCCATCAAACTCTACCCAAGCTCCTTTTCGCGCCACTTGTAAATGTATCTCCTTATTTTTTTCATTTTGCGCATGAATCCAAACAAAAGCGGAAGGTTGCACGCCTCGATTTTCTATAATTGCTAATTGTTCTAATACAGCCCCATTTCCTCCTGTATGAGAGCCAATAGTAAGCCCAGTTTGCAGATGTGTAAGGGCTGCTGCTGCTACTATTTTTTTCTGTAAATCGGTAATAGGAGCATCTCCAACTGAGATTTTCATAAAACTTGGGCGAATACCTGTCCCTTCTATGCCTTCCTCCCATTCTTTGACCCAACGCATCGCTAACTGCTGAGGCGTTTCTATCTCCACATGACTTGGAAGGTACTTGTGATTGACTGCTCCATAATACCCTGTGTTGGTAAGTATATGGATTCCAGTGGCTTGGGAAAGTTTTTTGAGTAAAGATGGGACTCTTCCAAGGTAATTAGGCGTGCAATCTATGAAAGTCGTACATCCATTTTCCTTCAGTTTTTGTAAAATAGGCAAGGCTGTTTCATAAATTTTGTCGAGATTGTAGGTACTAACATCTATTTTGTCCGCTCCAATAAAATCCACCACAATATGCTCATGAGGCAAGGTAACTCCCATTTGTTTCTTAGAAATCCACCCATTTACCGTCATGACTTTGTTGCGCGGTATTTGCTCTTGGGCAAACGCTTGTCCAAAAAGTAAAGACCATAATGATGATAGAGAAATACTGATAAATCCTCGACGTTTCATAAGTACTTGCTTAAAATTAGTCTATATTATTTTTTTATAACAATGTGAAAAATAATTGATTAAATGCACTCACTAATCGCTACTCACTACTCACTACTCGCTACTCACTAATCGCTACTCACTACTCACTACTCACTACTCGCTACTATTTAGGCTTATCTATTTTGATATTTAGACAAAATTGTATATTTAGTTTACCAATGTAAAAGAATCCAAAAAAGCAGAAGTATTTTCGGGAAGTTCCTTAGAAGTAAACACAGAAATATAATATAAGCGATTCCCCACAGCCAATAGCTTGCCTGCTACATTCGCTTTTGCAATACCATTTTTTACATTTGCACGGTACTGAATACCTTTGTAAGAGCCTAATTGGACTGATTTTTCTTCTATGATACTGACCTCGCCCATGGCTCGCAGTCCCTTATTTTTTATTTTTTCCAAGTCTATCAGAGAGCTATCAGGATAATCTGCATAATTAACTGCATATTTTTCTTTCCCTGTATCATGCACAAAAACGTAATTAATGAGTTTTTTTCCATCTACCTCGCCATCAATATAGGAAATCAATGGTTTATGAGGGAAAAAAGCCTCAAATCGCCCTTCAGGAGAGGTATAAAGTGCATTAGAAGTAAGCATAACCGTAGGCAAGCTGACTTCCTCACTATTACTACAAGCTACGAATACCAACAATAGTAAGATTTGTAAAGCATTTTTCATTGTCAAATCTATTTTTTAAGTTTTCCTTAAGTTTTATTTAGGATTTTCTTCATTTACTTTCTCCCCCAAAGCTACGTTCTTTGTACTATAAATCAGTGCTTTTTTCATGGTCAAATTACTTAAACTTTTAGAAAAACTATGACACAGCAGGAATTTTTTAAGTCAAATGCTTTCAAAGTATTATTAATCATGTTTGTAGCAGTAGGTATCATCAATATCTTCAAAGCAGGTTATCATTTTGGGCAATGGTTGTATGCTTTCTTGCATTGATTGAGATTTTGGAGTAGCCAACCGTATAAAGTTTTCAAGCTTTATACGATTAAAGATTTGATAATTTGGAGCTTCCCTACTGGTGCAAGCGTAACGCTTGCCCCTAAAAAAGATTCAAGGCTGAACCTTGAACTAATGAGATTTACTTAGTATGTAAAGCAGATTACTTACTTTGTCATAAAATGGTAGCTTTTAAGTAAAGAATGTGGAGTATTGGTTTTGTATTTGATTCAACCACAATAGCTTGCAAAATTTGTTT
>JALOMS010000018.1 GCA_025455345.1 Thermoflexibacter sp.
AGGAAAGTGATAATAGGAAAATTTCCACCCTCTAAAATAAAAGCACTGAATGTGATGGTCAAGAAATAAGCCATAGGGTCATTTGTCCCTGATTCTAACTCTAAAGTAGGAAAAATTTTACCACTGAGTTTCATGCCTTTGGATTCCAAAATAGAAAAAACGGCGGCGGCATCTGTGGAGGAGATGATAGCTCCTAATAATAACGAAGTCAGTAGGTTTAGAGAAGTTATCCAATAAATTACTACTCCTGCTACCAAAGCAGTAATAATCACGCCCAAAGTAGCTAATACTAAACCTTCTTTCATCACAGGTTTGATATGTTCGATATCTGTATTGACCCCGCCTGTAAAAAGGATAATTGTTAAGGCAATCTGACCTAAGCGAAGGGTAAATTCAGGATAATCATAATGAAAATCATATTCACCCCCATTGCCAAACATCAAGCCCAAGAGTAAAAAACCAAGCAAGGTCGGTACGCCTAATTTTGCGGTAAACTTACTGAGTACAATACTGCTAAACAGTAAAATAGAGCAAATAAATAAAATGACTTCAATCTCTAATTGGAGCATGGTATAAAATAGGTTATTAGTTAGATGATAGTTAATTGCCCATACTTTTAAGCCTTTATTCCTCTGGTCATCTCTCGTTTCCCTGCCGCACCATGAGGACTTTGGACTTCTATGCCTAAGGCTTTCAAATCTCTTTTAAAACTTCCCTTGGCGCAGTAAGTTACAAAAATTCCCTTAGATTTTAGTAAAGAGCATGATTTCTGGAGATTGACACTTTCCCACATTTCTGCTTGTTTATTAGGAGCAAAAGCATCAAAATACAAGACATCAAATTGGTATTCAGCCTCTTCAGATAAGGTCAAATCCAAGTCTTGAAGGCTACATTTTGATTTGGATAGGGTAAAATTAGGCAAAATAGCATTCTCCACTCCCCACGGGCAAGTATGAATATGGTCAAAATAAGGCTTTAAATCTTCAGTTAGCCATTCCTTATAGTTAAGGTTAGCATATTCTGATGCAATCAAAGGATAAGGCTCTATGGTATAATAAAAAAATTGTCTTTCAGTATGTTGCAAGGCATATTGGATAGTCAGTAGCGTGTTTAGCCCTGTTCCAAATCCAACTTCAAAAACTCTAATTTCTTTATTTTCTTTGAATTTTTTTGCATACCAATCCACCCCCTCTTTGATAAAAACGTGTGCAGACTCTTGCCATGCCCCATGAATGGAGTGATAGGTTTCATTGTATTCTTCCCAAAATATAGTAGATGAGCCGTCTTTGGTGGTAATTACTTTGCGAAGCATTTTTTTTAATTATGAATTATGAGTTATGAGTTATGAATTATGAGTTATGAATTATGAGTTATGAGTTATGAGTTATATTTTTTTAAAATACTGATAATCAAATTTTTATATACAATTTACTTTAAAATTGTATGAACTAATTGATAAAGCCTACTAAGTAGGTAAAAATAACCCTTTTTACTCCAAAAACAATTCATTAGGAAAACTTATATGGCGATTACTTAAAATTTCTAATTATCTTTACTTTTGCCACTCCGTTTTGTTGAGAGTTTAGCATAGCGGAGTGCCGCCCAGCGACTCTCAGCAATTTATTTAGCAAGTCTTTATACTTACGTAAGAAGGTGAACAGAGGAATTCCAGTCTGGGACACAAGCTTTGTAGAAAACTAAATTAAGCCCAAAGTATAAGTCCCATAGGGAATTCCATTCTGGGACATAACTTTTTCATGTACAAGATTTTGTATCTTCCCTATGGGACTTATAAATTGTGTTAAAATTACATTTGCTACAAATATTTAGTCCCTAACAGGACTAATACAAAGAACACTTAAAAAAGTTAGATTACTTAAGTCTCCAAGATTTTACTCATTTATTTTTTGTGTATTGGTAGGTTCTATTCTTGGTAATAGCCAAAACTTAGTTTGTCTGCCATCTATATACCAAAACTTTTCCCCATCAAAGAAGCCATCTTCCTCAAGCATGATTCTTACTACTTTGCCATTCCATTCTGGTACCTCTACTGCGGCATTGAGTTCTATGGAATAGGCAGTATTTGGATACATAGGATAGTCCCCTGCGCCTTTGGTATCGCCTTGGTTATCCCACATTCCTATGGTAGGTCCTGCGGCGTGTCCATGCATACCAATAGGGTGCGTGTAAATCGTCCCGTTAATTCCCTCTGCCTTAGATTGGGTCAGCGCATTTTTCAGAATTTCATTCCCTGTTTTTCCTGATTTAAAGTTATTGGTCAGATGGTCTTGCAAGCGATTGGCTATTTTTAAAGCATTTTTAAGACCTTCGGGTGCATCTTTCTCATTGGGTTTGAGTACGTAAAGATGTTGTTGGGTATCCGTATTTAAGCCCAAGTAGGTAATACCAAAATCTACATGAACCAAATCTCCCGCCAAAATAGTAACCTCATCAGGACGCGTAGAAAAATTGCTATCTCGTTGGGGTGCGCCTTCGGTTCTTTGGACTGTAACAGACGGGTGAAACCATGTTTCTAATTTTAACTCGGCGATGCGCTCTCTGTACCACCATTCTACATCTTTGGAGGTAGTAATACCCACATGAATTACTTTTTCAGAAAGTCCTTCCTCGATGATTTCATGGGCAATACGACAAATTTGGCGATAAATCATTATTTCTTCTGAAGTGCGAGTTTCTAACCAACCTACTGACAATCGCTCCCCTGATACTATCTTGTCTTGGAACTTAGACGGCAGGGCGTTCTTAAATAACTCAAATTCTGTGTGTGTAATCCCATCGGCATGACCATAATCATTAGAGTAATTGAGTGCTATTTTCTTAGGATTACGGTCTATAATCTCTCTTGCTAATCGTTTGAATTGGTCGGGTTCTCTTTCAGGAATCCATGCTCCTTTGAAAAACCTACCCACATCATAACGGGCAATAGCGACTCGTTCTACGCCTTGTTCTACACCCTTGTCATGGAAAACCAAGATAGTACGACGGCGTGCAGAAAGCCAAGTAGCAGGAAGCATAGTTTTTACTACGGGGTCTTCGTTATACTCTCTACAAATCAATACCCACATATCTATTCCTTCTCTCCGCATGAGTTCAGGAATAACCTTTTGGAAACGAATGTCTAATAATTTATCTTCTACCTCTGCTCTTTGACGCATGGTCAATACAGTATTTTGGGAAAAAGTAGTAGATGCCCATAGTAACAAGCTGAGCAATAGTAATTGTTTTTTCATGTTATACATTATTTTAAGATGATTATTGATTCAAATTTATGAATATTAGATATTATTTATACTAATTCTAAACTACTTTATGTTAAAATTGGTTTATTACTCATTAAAGCATAGCTTTCTTGTAGTATGATTGCGATTTGTATGCAATCAATGATAAAGAAAGCAAAATTTTAACAATTCATTTTAAATATCTTTAATCTATGTACGATAGAAAACATTTATACAAAAGACAAGTCAATATATATACAGAGCGAGTGCCTAATCCTAATTCTATGAAATTTGTGATGAACTTTATGCTTGCCAAAGATGAAAGCCTTATTAGAGATTACGCAGATGTATCGGCAACCGCAGATTCTCCTTTGGCAGAGACTTTGTTTGGATTTGATTATGTAAAAAGAGTATTCATTACCAAGAATTTCATTACTATTACCAAAAAAGAGGATACCGAATGGGAGGAGATTCTTTCATCTCTCAAAAGTTTCATCAAAAACTATATAGAAGAAGGCGGAGAAGTGCTTTTAGGTCAAGATGAAGATGATAACGAACCCGCTAAAATAGGAACGGATACAGATACAGAGACCATAAAGCAAATCAAAGACATTTTGGAAGAATACATCAGACCTGCCGTAGAGGGTGATGGCGGAGCTATTATGTTCCACTCTTTTGATGAGTCCACAGGTAGTGTAAAAGTATTATTGCAAGGTTCTTGTAGTGGCTGTCCTTCTTCTACGATTACACTCAAAGCTGGCATAGAAAATCTACTCAAACGCATGGTGCCAGATGTCAAAGAGGTTATCGCTGAAGGGGTCTAATTATAGACTTGGTACCAAGTTCCCAATTACCATTGAGGTTGATTAAGGGTGTTTAAAAATGCTATCAAACTTTTGATTTCTTCTGGGCTAAGAGGAATGCCTACTTTGTTATTTTCTTGTATAAATAAAGTATCTAAGTAAATATTTTTTTTCATATTCGCTTGATAATGAAGCAGTACATCTTCTAATCTTCTTAGCCTTCCATCGTGCATATAGGGAAAAGTAAAAGCAAGATTGCGAAGGCTTGGGGTTTTGAACTTCCCAATATCTGCCGAATCTTGGGTAATCCTAAATCTTCCCAATAAAATATTTGCTGTATCAGCGATAATGATGCTGTCTAAACCTATATTATGAAATTTATTGTCTGTAAATAAGGGAGGTAGATGACAAGTCGCACATTTCTTATTAAAAACATTTAATCCTTCTATTTCCAATCTATCCAATTGAATTTTTTGTTGGACAAAATCATCATAACGACTGTTTTCAGCAAATAAAGTCCTCAAATATTGAGCTAATGCCCTTGCTATCATGGCATTGGTAATGGTATCCTGCCCAAAAGTCTCAAAAAATAGCGAGCGATAATCGGGTATAGCGGTCAATTTTTTAGGCAAAGTAGATAAATCCTGTCCCATCTCGTCTGCATGACTCAAAGGGGCAAACGACAAGGATTCTAAATTATTCACACCTCCATCCCAAAAAAGCCCATTGCTCGTCCATGCCAAATTGAATAATGGAGGCGTATTCCTCAATAGATTTTTTCCAGAAATACCCTTATTGGTCAGTGCGACCGTATCCGCAAAAGCAAGAGAAGGAATATGACAAGTAGCACAAGCAATCTGCCCATTTCCTGAAAGATTTTTATCAAAAAAAAGAGCTTTCCCTAATTCTATCCCTTTGTCTGTCATTAGATTATGTGGTAGCTGGGGTATAGAATCTGCAAAATAAGGTGAGCGAATATTACTTACTTGTTGTGAAGGAGCATAACATCCTAATAAACAAGCAAATAAAACTAAATAACACAAAAATCTATGTATAAAATAGCTAATATTCAAAAATGATTTCATTGGGTAAAAAGGACAAATCTACCACATATACGTCTGAATTGACCGCATCTATATAAATATCAATATCTTCGCCTAAAAATTCCGTAGGATTAGCCCAAATACGACCACTTTTAAAACTCTTCTTTGCCCCGTTATAATTACTAATGCCTCCTTCGCAATAAACAATGTAGGGAGTAACACCAAATAGTTTTCCTTGAGTAGCCTCTTGAACTTGGGTTATCTTTGCAGAGATTTTTTTGCCTTGTGATTTTAATTGTTTGAATTTCTGATTGTTACGCCATTGCCAAGAAAAATATAGTAGGGCAGGCAAGCTAATCAATATTCCAAAGATGGACATTACGAAGAAGCCTGCATTTTCTCGCTGAGTAGGAAGATAGATAGCTTCGGGATTAATAATGTCATAGTATAGCTCAACAGTATCTCCTTTGTTCAAAGACATATTGTCTTTCATAGCTCGTATTCTTACTCGCTGATTATCAATAGTTTTAAATTGTAAAATGGGGTAAGAAAATGTACTATCAACACTGTAAGCGATTTCTGATACGACCGCTTTGGTCTTCTCGTATTTGGCTTTTATGCTTTGATTTTTAAAATATAATTGTAAGGCATTGATGATGAATGCAATACCCAAAACGAAAAGTGCAATGGTAACTAATTGTATTTTATTTTTCATCTTACTCAATTTTTGAGCAAAGGTAAATGATTTTAAACAGTAATCTTCCTATTTCTTGCGATTACCTGCCAATTTCCTATTACTTCCTGTTTTTCAACTACATATACTTCATTATATAAGTTAATAGTAGGGCAGATATGATAAGGTACTCCATAAATTATTTGCCCTATTTTAATATTTTCCCAATCTTCTACTTCCAAGACCAAATGCTCTTCGCTTTGGGAAACAAATTTGTAATGAGGCAGATTAAGAAATTTTACTCTCTTGTCCAAGGGGTTTTCTGATGCTACGGCTTTATGCCCAAGGTCTAAGGTAATATAGCCAATTTTAGGCTTAGAGATGACTCTGCTTAGTAAAATTCCAGCCCACTCGAAAGGCTGCTCGGGCAAAGACTCTCCATACCCCCAATCTGAAATTAGGCAGGTTCCAGGACTACAGTAAACATCTTGGCGAAGCGCATGAACGGTAAAGGCGGGTGTGCCTCCACAAATAATCATGGGCTTGGGGAATAAGCTATTCGCTTCTATTTGATTTATCATTTCTTGAAAGGGGAGATACGCATTATTGATAGCCTGTTTCCTTTCCTCGAAATTGCTCTGTCTAAAATTTCCATCATACAGATGAAAGCCCTCGCATATCAGATAAGGATAATGGACTTTATCAGCTAATACTTTGTAAAACTCTAATAATGAATCTCCAAGCAAATGCCCGCTTCTGTCCATAGCATTGTTTATGTCTATAAAAACATAAAAATTCTGCTTTTTTTCTGCAAAGACTTGGTGCATCTGTTGGGCAACTTCTTCGCTATCTATCAAAGAAGCAAAATGTACGGTAGGATATTTTTCTATTAATTTTTGTAATCTTTCTATTTTTGCTCCTACCAACTGATGGGCAATAAGCACAAACTTTGCTCCTGCCATAGCGGTCATTTCTGCCTCTGCTATGGTAGCCGCTTTGAACTTACTAATGCCTTTTCCCAACTGCATTTGTACTATTTCTTTCATTTTGTAGGTCTTTACATGGGGAAGCAGGCGGTCTGCGCTCCCTGCGATTTTGACCATATTCTCTATATTGTGCTGTACTCTTTCCTTGAAAATAAGCAAAGAAGGAGTATCTAATGTGCTTTCATTTTTGACTTTATACCAATCCATCTGCATAAAAATTTAAGAGTTAAAAATCTGAAAAAGAGGGAATAAGTTACTTTGCCCACTAATGATTTTGGCGGCTAACTCTCCTAAAGCGGGACCATGCTTGAATCCATGTCCTGAACCACCTCCCAAAAACCAACAATTATCAGCATGAGGGTGTGTGTCCAAAATAAAATTCCCATCGGGAGAGTTTTCATAAGGGCAAACTCTATTTTCTGCTAATGGGGCATCTCTGAGCGCAGGAAACCTATGTGCTATAAATTCGCGTGCTTTTGCCAAGACCTCCATAGAAAGAATGCGATTCCCATTGGTTGGGTCAAATCTCTCCCCTCGTTTATCTACCCCAATTTTGAACCCTCTATACGCATTGGCGGGAATACCATAATAAAAATCTTTCCCATCTAAGTCCACCCAAGCGGGCATAGAATCAAATAAAGTAGCATAGGTAGCAGGAACACCAAAATAATAAGCCTCTTGTTTGGTACAGGTAATCACTTCGCCTAAAACCTCTGGGAATAACTGTCCTAACCACGAACCACACGCAAAAACAAAAACATCAGCATTAAAGGTATTGCCATTGGACAAAGCAATATTGCTAAGTCTTCCTTGTTCAAATTGGGCAGGTTTTGCCAAAGCGTGTACATAATTTCCGCCTTCTTTGACAAAAGCTTCTTGTACGGCTTGGCAAGCCTCTCTTGCTTTCAAGTATCCTCCATGCGGGTCAAAGGTGAGGTGGCTCAGGTCATCTACGTAAATATGAGGGAATTTTTTGGTAGCTTCTTGGGTAGAAAAATATTGATATGTTAAGCCATGTTTTTTCATAAAAGGCAGGCTTGCTTCTATCATTGGGGGGTGTTCTTCGTAGCAAAACCATAATACACCGACATTGAAAAATAATGATTTTTGCCATAGCTTTTGGTGTGCTGACCACAGCTCTAAAGCTCTCACATTAAGGTCAAAATAGGTTTCATTGCCGCCATAAGTAGAACGAATTACTCTGGTCTCATCTCCCGAGCTTGAGCGAGAGTTACCTGCGCCCCAAGCATCTATGAGTGTAACCTTAAATCCATTTCTTAATAACCACAATGCCGTCCATCCTCCAAATGCGCCCGCTCCAATAACGGCGATGTGAGAATTTTTGTCGAGTAGAGGAGCTTGTTTCGTAGATTTAGTACCTATATCATGCCTTGGGGCAAAAGTTGCTTGTTCTGAGTTCATATTTAAGAGAATAAAATTACAAAGATATTTGACTACAAATATAAGCCAATTGAGGTCAAATTTTGTAATAAATCTACCATTATCAGGCATAGATTATGGGCATGAGGCTGTCCAAAAAGTCTTTAATCCAATAGAGAGGCAATTTTGTGAGGGAAATAGCTTTACTATTCCTAATGAGGATTAGTAAAGCTATCCATTAAATTAGTTGTCAGATTCATTTTGTTTTTCTAATTCTGCTAATTCTTTCATTTCTTTTAGCTCAACTTCAGCCGCATCTTTCAGAGAACTTTTCAATGCTGTAACAAAACCTTCTTTTGCCATTCTCTTATCGCCTAATTTTTTGCCACAAAGCCCCATTAGGAAGTAGAAATCTGCTTTGGAAGCCTCATCAATGCGTTGTTTTAACATTTGCTGAACTAAATCTACAGATTCTTTATAATTACCCATTTTATACAAGGCATTTGCTTTGGTCATGAGTGCTTGTGGGTCATCAGATTTAATCTTCAAAGCCTCAGTTACTGTTCTCAAACAACCTTCATAATTATTGGATTCTAAGTAAAGGTCTGCTATTTTATCGTAGATAGATAATTTTTTAAACACATCTTTTTCACTTTTCACAGCGGCTTCTAAGTGCGAGATAGTTTTACCGTGGTCAGAATTGCGTTTAGAAAGCTGGGCTAATAGCACGTGAGCCATAGGAAACTCTTTTTGAATTTTGACAGCTTGGTCGACATACTGCTTACTCAAGTCATTTTCATAAAACTTGTAATAAGCTAATGCTACATTGCAAAAGTATTTTGCACTAAACTTGCTGATTTTCTCTTTGAAGGGCGGAATATCTGCTTTCTGCCAGGCATCACGAGATTTTTCAAACTCTTCCAATTTATGATAAGCATACCCTAATTCATAATAGTATTTGGCATTGTCTTCCATTTTTAGGCTTTTGAGGTTAGGTTCTAACTCCAAAATACTTTTCTTAGCCTCATCAAAATACCCTAAAATATTACTCAATTTTGCATAGAAGAACAGTACATCTTTGTTTTGAGGAGCGATTTGCTTGGCTTCTTTGATTTTTTCGTATGCCTCTTTGTAATTATTGTCATTGATAAGTTTTCTCATGACAATAAATTTATATCCTACTTTTTTATCAGCGTCCGTTTCATACTTAAATGCTTGGTCATAATAATACGCAGAACGGTCTGTTTCCCCCTTGCTTTGGTAGATTTTAGCGGCTAATACATACGCCGCCACAAAGTCATCTTTGAGTTTGATGACATTGGTAACAGAGTTAAGTGCCGCATCTATTTTACGGGTCTGAAACTCAGAAACGGCTTTAGAATAAATGTATTTATAGTTAGTTGGTTCACGTTGAATTGCTTTGTTAAATTCAACAATAGCTTTATCATATTGCCCTGCTCTTCGTAGATTTTCGCCGTCCACATAATACGAGAGTCCATCTTGGGCAAGCAATTGATGAACTGTTAAAAATAAAGACGCTGTGAGAATGAGATAATATATACGTTTCATTGTCTTAAAACTTTTAAATTCATGGAAATTTGTCATTACTTATGATGACAGCCTGAATTTATCAGGAATGTGAGTAAAAGTGATAAACAGTAAGAATTAAACAAAGGGGATATTTCTTAATATAATAAAGCAAATATATTACCTTTTTAACAATACTGCTATGTAAAAAATTCATAATTTTCTTTGACCTATCTTTTTCTGACTAAAACGAACTGAAAATCAATATTTTAATGACAGTATATATTTTATTTTTATTATCATTGAATAGATGTTATATGAAAAAAAGCATATAAGCAATTATTCAAAATTACGTATGTAATATGCTACAAATATTATACATTTTTATGGATTTTTCAAAAAAAAATTTGATTTTTCTAAGAAAAAATTTGATTTTTAAAAGAAGCTACTCTACTTTGTGTTTTTTTGAGGCGATAAAAATCACCGTTTATATCTGTAATATTATTACTTATTTTTTTAAATTTTATGAATTTGTTTGAAATTTAATGAAATTTCATCATATTGGCATGAACAAATTATTTTTTTATATGTTTAAACTTAAATTGTTCATATTCATTGAATAATCTGTATTCATTTATTTTTATCCTATTTTTTTTTATTATTGTCTAATCTTTTATTTTAAACCAATAAATACATAGTAAATATGAAACAAATCATTACTAAGTTGTTACTACTCACTCTTTTTTGTGTAGTAGGTTTTTTCACTAAAACTTTTGCTCAAGAGCCTGTTATTGTGGCTGGAACGATAACAGATGCGGAGACTAAAGAACCTCTGATAGGGGTAAATGTTATCTTAAAAGGGTCTGTTCAAGGTACAGTATCAGACGTAAGTGGTAAGTTTTCCCTTAGAATCACTCGTGCGCTTCCTGTAACTTTGGGCATATCTATTATTGGCTATCAAAGCAAGGAGATAGAAATTACTGCCTCTAATTCTAATCTGAACATTGAGTTAGCTCCCCAAGTAATGTTAGGACAAGAAGTGGTCGTTTCGGCTTCTCGTGTAGAAGAAAGTGTACTCCAATCACCTGTATCTGTGGAGAAGATGGATATCAGAGCTATTCGCGAAACTCCCCAGGCGACCTTCTATGATGCCTTACAGAATATGAAAGGCATAGACATGAATACCCAAAGTATGACTTTTCGCTCTGTGAATATGCGAGGATTCAATGCTAATGGTAATACCAGAACCGTACAACTTATAGACGGTATGGACAATCAAGCTCCAGGTCTTAACTTCCCTGTGGGTAATATCGTAGGTATGTCAGAATTAGATTTAGAAAGCGTAGAAGTATTACCCGGAGCGGCTTCTGCTTTGTATGGTCCTAATGCGATTAATGGTATTATCCTGATGAATAGTAAAAATCCATTCCAATACCAAGGACTAAGTGCCAATGTTCGCACAGGAATCATGAATGAAAAATCTCGCTCTACGCCTACTACGGGCTTTTTTGATGGAGCTATTCGCTATGCCAAATCTTTTAATGACAAGGTAGCTTTCAAGTTGAATGTTGCTTATCTCCAAGCCAATGATTGGCAAGCCAATGATACCAGAGACCAAGGATTACAAAATGGAAGAAATCTTCTTACAGGCACAAGAGATAATAACTTAGCTTACAACGGAGTAAATATTTATGGTGATGAGACTGCCGTAAACTTGCGTAACTCTCTAAGACCAACTTTTACAGCTCCTGTAGCCGCTAATCCTCTTTTTGGAATTTCCCAACTTACTGGCGTACCTTTGAATACCTTATTTGAACAATTAATCCCCAATGTATCTATTTCAAGAACAGGTTTTGCCGAAAGGGACTTAGCAGATTATACGACCAAAAGTTTAAAACTGAATGCCGCCTTGCACGTAAGGTTGAATGACAAGGTAGAGTTAATAGCACAGGGGAACTATGGCTCTGGTACTTCTGTCTATACTGGTGCAGACCGCTATTCTTTGAGAAACTTTTTCTTATATCAAGGGAAATTGGAGTTGAAAGGCTCGAACTTCTTTGTAAGAGCCTATACCACAGGTGAAAATTCGGGACAGTCATACGCCGCAGGTACGCTTGGCTCAGGTATCAATGAGGGTTGGAAGCCAAGTCAAACATGGTTTCCCCAATATTTTGGAGCTTATGCTACTGCCGCTTTGACTACTTTTGGAGCTACCTTACAAGGAGCATTGGCGCAGGGACAGTCGCCAGCTCAAGCCTATCAAGCCGCATTAGCTGCAGTTAATAATGGTGTAAATGGTTTTCACAATGCCGCAAGAGCCACTGCTGACCAAGGCAGAGTAGTAGCAGGAAGCGAAGCATTCAATAGAATTGCGAATGAAGTCAAAGAAAGACCTATTCCGGGTGATTTGAGAACTCCTGGACGCGTAGGCGCGAAATTCTTAGACAAAACTGCTTTGTATCACTTTGAAGGTATGTATAATTTTAGCAATCAAGTCAAGTGGGCTGAAATTATTGTAGGTGGTAATTATCGTGTTTATACCCTTAATTCTGAAGGAACTTTGTTTGCCAAAGATGACAATGGAGAAGAGTTTAATATCAATGAATACGGCATCTATGGACAAATTGCTAAAAAATTGGGAGAGGTCTTAAAAGTTACTGCATCTACCCGCTATGACAAGAACCAAAACTTCAAAGGACAAGTTACACCTCGTCTGTCTTTAGTAGCTACTGCCGCAAAAACTCACAATTTCAGAGCCTCTATCCAAACAGGTTTCCGTATTCCTACTACACAGAATCAATATATAGATTTAGCCACTCCAAGTGCAAGATTATTAGGTGGTTTGCCATTCTTTAGAGATAGATACAGACTGAACGAACCAGATGTATTTACACTTAACTCTCTTTTAGCGGGTCGTCCAGAGCGTTATCAGCCAAGAGAATTCCAGCCAGAAAGAGTTGTAGCGTGGGAAATAGGATACAAAGGATTGATTAACAATAAATTACTAATAGACGCTTACTACTATAACAACGTGTATAAAAACTTTGATGGGGGGCGTGCTGTGGTAAAAAATCCTTCTGCGGGCATAAGTGGTGCAAATACCTTCTCCTTCCCTGAAAATGCACTCTTCGATGTCAAAGTTCAAGGAGCGGCTTTAGGGATTGACTACTCTTTTGGTAAAAGCTGGACAGCAGGCATCAATACAGCCTACAATGCTTTGTTGAATGAAAACGATTTTACTAATGCAGGTTTGCAATCTTCCTTTAATACACCAAAATGGAGATATAATATCAACTTTGCGAATAGGAATGTAGCGAAAAATTTAGGTTTTGGTATTACCTATCGCTGGCAAGATGAGTTTGTTTGGCAGTCTTCTTTTGTAAATCAAGGATTGGCTACTTTATCTCAAAGTGTCATACCTTCTTATGCAACTTTGGACGCACAGCTTACTTATAAAGTACCTAATATCAAGACTTTAATAAAAGTAGGAGGTACTAATATTCTCAATAAAGCCTACACTACGGCATGGGGGAACCCAACGGTAGGAGCAATGTATTATGTTTCTCTTACTTTTGACCAATTCATGAACTAAAATTGGATTAGAAATAGTGGACTTTTATAATAAAAAATGCCTGAATAGACTCAGGCATTTTTTATTATAAGTAAAACAAAGAATTGAGAAAGAATTATTTACATAGGTAGGAGAGTTTATTTCCCAAGCATTGTCAAGCAATTTTTCTTAAGAGTATGCACCCAATTTATTATTTTTTACTCATCTAAAATTCTTTTTCTTTGTTTTGAGCAGTCATTAAATAAATTAATTAGATTTGTAAAAATGAATGTGGAATACCCCCCTCACATTATAATTATAGCAATAGCAGGATTTTTTGGTGGCATATAACATGAATAAAGATAAAATCATACTCTTTGTTTTCTTTGTTTACTTCATTATTGCTTTATTGGTACACAGTGTATTTATTACCATTGAGCAGTCTATTTATACTTATGCAATAGAAAAAAGCAAATCTTCTATATTGTTAGTAATCAAGTATTTATCTATTATTTTGTTTTCTATATTTTTTTGTGAACTTACGGTTAAGGTTTCTTACAGGAAATTGATGGCATTTGTTCTAATACCAATTGGTTTTTTATGTGTATTGATTCCACTGCTCAATAATTTTTTATTTCCCCAACTTTTATATTTTTTTGTGGGACTTGGTTTTGTCGTAGCAAGAATCACAGCCTATCATTTTATTGGGCAAGTAACCAATCATGGGGGCATTTTTGCAAGTCTGATTAATCGTTTAGAAGCCTTATTTATGCTTGCCTTTATTGTCAGTTGGTTATTAGCGGGTGGTTTTGCCATGCTTGGATGGACTTGGACTTATTTTTTCTGGGTCATTGCTGGCTTTATCACTATTGCTATGCTATTACTGTACCATATTGATTTTACAGGAACAGAGGAAGAAGTCTTAGAAATACAAGTAGCTCAAAAGGGGAAAACGACATTTAAGGATATTTTTTATTACTTATCTAATTCATTTTTAAAATTTTACAAATCCTTTGGAGTTTATTTACTAAAAATGTTTTATGGCTCTATCACATTTTTTAGTATTTTCCAACACGCAATGATATGGATGTTAGTCCTGAATTTGGGTTTTTTATCTATGGTACAAGTCCATTTTACGCAGTGGATTCCTGCAATTAGTAAGCAATACCTATCTAATCTTAATATCAATATTTACTTGATGTTATTGGCTTTTGCGGGGTTATTTTTGGGTAGAATATTTGCAAGTTTTGTCTTAAGAATTTTCCGACCGTTTTATGTACTTATTGCTTCTATCATTTCTTGTATCATTATTGTCTTTATTACAGCCTATTATGCCAATGATTATGGCGGAATGGTTCAGATTTCTCACCTATCCGAATTGCCCTCTTTTTTTTGGGCAATCCCATTGATTAGTTTTTCTTGGTCTCCTGTCATGCCTACGCTATCTGCTATCATTTTGAGCAATGTTGATAGACAAAGGTTATCTACGATTACGGCTTTGATTATTTTTGTCATATTTATAGTTGAGGCGGCTTGGGTAGGAGTCAGTGCTTCTATATTTGCGGGACTAAATGTCAATGTTGCCTTTGTTTTAGGAATGTTACCCATCGTACTACTCCTCATTTTAAGTATATTATTTATCAATGATATAAAAAGTAAAGAAAAAATTAATACTTCATTTTAATAAGGTTTTATGTCAAAAAAAAGACCACTTATAGTTGTTTCAAATGACGATGGTATTACAGCCAAAGGATTGAGGGTATTGGTAGAGGTAATGCAGGAAATAGGCGAAGTTTTAGTAGTTGCGCCCAATACCCCCCAGTCAGGAATGGGACATGCGATTACGATACATTCTCCTTTAAAGATTTATCAATCAGATATTTTCGAGGGAGTAGAAGCCTACGAATGTTCGGGTACGCCTGCTGATTGTGTCAAATTGGCTAAGTATTACGTTCTCAAAGGCAAACCTGCGGACTTAGTCGTAAGCGGTGTTAATCACGGGAGCAATACCTCTATCAGCATCTTGTATTCGGGTACGATGTCTGCCGCCATAGAAGGAGCTATAGAAGGAATGCCAGCCATAGGCTTTTCTCTGGCAGATTTTGGCTCTGGGGCAGATTTCGCACATACCAAAGACTATATCAAACAAATAGCTTTGCAAGCTCTAAAAACAGGACTACCTAAGGGGACAGCCCTCAATGTAAACTTTCCTAAAAAACAAACAGAAGCTATCAAAGGAATTCGGATTTGCCGCCAAGCGCGCGCTAAATGGCAGGAGATATTCGACGAGCGAACTGACCCTTATGGGCGTAAATACCTGTGGTTAGCGGGTAATTTCGTCAATCACGACCACGGAGATGACACAGACGAGTGGGCAGTAGCTAATAACTATGTATCCGTAGTGCCTTGTTTATTTGATTTGACAGCCCATCATGCTATTCCCTTACTGAATGATGAGTGGGATATTTTAAGGGCATGAGTAAACTTTTTTGCTTCTCCGACAATGAGTTAAAATAAACTAACTTATTGATTATGCATGTATAACACGCTCTTTAAGTAAATCAACAAAAGACGCATTTTGAGTCCCCGACAGTCCCCGACGATAAATTCCGTTAGGGACTCAAAACGCTCATGGTATGCAACACGCGTAAGGTAGCATGATATATTTGAGACCACCTAATTTTTGATTATTTTTTTGATAACTCTCTCTCCTTCATCACTCATAAAGACAGCAAAATAGACCCCTTTTGGCAAATCTCTCAAGCTAATTTCATAATCAATAGAAGGAATAATTTTGGATAAATCACCAAGGGGTATGCCAAGCAAATTATAGATGATAATTTTCCCACTTCTATCTGTTTGGATAGTAATTTTATCATAAAAAGGATTAGGGAATAATTGGAAATGAATCTCCTTTTTGCTAATAGCCTCATTACCAACAGCAGTTACAATATTCCGATTTTTCAAAAATTGTAACCCTCCACCTGTAAGCCCTACTACAAGGTCATCACCATAAACTGCGGGCGAAACCTCTCTCCCAAAACTGTAAGAAGTATTTTGATTGAGGATTGGGTTAAAGATAGTTATGCGGTTATTGGGCAAACTATCATTAAGTTTTTCAATAAAATCAGGATAAATATTGACATAGCCTGAGCGGTCGCCCGTTACCAAATCAAGTTTGCTATTTTTATTAAAATCAGCAATTGCAAGACTCAAAGCTCTTTCAGTAAAATCATCTCCTATGCCTATAACTCTCTGATTACGAAGAGAGAAATTAAGATTCCCTGTATTCTCAAAGTAGCGTAACCCTCCTTGGAATCGTCCAAGTAGTAGGTCAGGGTCGCGGTCATTGTCCATGTCTATCAGTAAAGGCTCATCAAAAGCCGATAAGTTAGGCAAAGAAATGGAAATCAAATTATTGATATTAAAATTAAATAACTGATTAGCTCTTGCCATATTGAGGGTATAGCGAAGAGATGTCTGTCCGTTTGTATTATTGACAGAGGTGAATGCCAAATCTAAAGCACCGTCTGCGTTGAGGTCTGCAAAATTTATTTTTAGAAAGCGAACGTTA
>JALOMS010000436.1 GCA_025455345.1 Thermoflexibacter sp.
TAAAATGAACCAATGTTGTATCACTTTCTGTAATTTGTTTTTCTAAAGATGTTAAGCAAAATCCTGTAACAACTTGATGCGCCTTGCCCGAAAGTTTATTGAGCATCTCGGAAGCCTCTTTTGCATCGTGTGGCTTATTCAAAATTTCTTCTTCTAAAATTACAATTGTATCTGCTGTAATGAGTAATTCATTGTCCTTCAACTCCTTTTTGAAAGTATTTGCCTTTTTTTCGGCTAAAAACATAGAAACCTGATGTACAGGCAAGTGGGTAGGAGCTGTTTCATCTGTTTCTCTTAGTCTAATTTCAAATTCATAGCCCAAGGCTTGGAGTAATTGTTGGCGACGAGGAGATTGAGATGCCAGAATTAGCTGATATGGTTTCATTTGATATTAATATTTGATTAAATAATTGAAAATCAAGTATTTTACTAATCTTGTTTTATTCTCTATGCCACCATGCCCAAGCAATAAGGACAAATTGCATGAATATTCTAAACCAAAGTACCCAATAGGGAATAGCTGGCAAACCCTCTGGCAATCCACCTAAGTAAATATGGTAAAAATGTACGCTGAAAAATGAAATGAGCATAGCAATAGTGGTATAGGAAGCGATTTTTCTATATGCAGGAAAACAAAAAAGAATCGCAAGTAACACTTCCGCTCCTCCAGAAATATAGTTGAGGGCTTCGGGTACAGGAAAAAAGGGAGGCATCATTTTCAAATAAATATCAGGACTGATAAAGTGATTAATCCCCGCATACCCATAAAAAAAAACGATAAGAACAAGGCTAATTTTTTTAAGCATAGTTATAAATTTGTTGATGTTACATCTTTTTATTGTCTTATCAAATGTATGAAATAAATTTACTAAAAACCATTATCTATTGTATGAAAAAAATAAGTTTTGCTTTATTACTCTGCTTTTCCTTTTTAAGTTTTAGCGTAGCTGTTTTTGCCCAAAATACGCTACAATATGCTTCTTTGGGGGATTTCCAATTGGAAAGCGGACAAATTCTCAAAGACTGTAAGGTAGCTTACAGGACTTACGGTACGCTCAATGCTGATAAATCCAACATTATTCTCGTTCCTACTTGGTTTTCAGGAACTTCCGCCCAGTTAAAATCTGCTTATCAATCTATCATAGACAGTACGCAGTTCTACATTATTTTAGTAGATGCCTTGGGCAACGGGGTCTCCTCCTCTCCTTCAAACAGTAAAAAACAAAAAGATAAAAAATTTCCCCAAATCAGCATTGCGGATATGGTAAAGGCAGAGTATAAAATGCTTACAGAAGTTCTGAAAATCACTCATTTGCATACAGTCATTGGAACTTCTATGGGCGGAATGCAAACTTTTCAGTGGGCAGTGAGCTACCCTAATTTCATGGACAGAGCGGTATCTGTGGTAGGCACGCCTAAGCAAGGTTTTAACGACTTGCTGAGTTGGACGGCAGAACTTACACCTATCGAAGCCGCAAAAAACAAAAAAGAAGAACAAGAAGCAATGAAAACCGTAGGACTGATTCATGGCATCAACTTGTTTTCACCTTCGTACAGGAACGCACAAAAAGATGATTTTAAGGCATTTTTAGCAAAAGAAACCGCTAATTATGCTAAAATAAATGCCCAAGATTGGGCTTCACAGTTGCGCGCTATGATTGGGCATGATATTTACAAAACCACACCCAAAGAGCAAATAAAAGACAGAATAAAAGCAAAAATGCTCATTATCTATGCTACTCAAGACATGATGGTTACGCCCCAAACAAGCATGGAATTGGCAGATTTGCTACAATGCGAGCGATTGGAATTGAAAAGCAACTGTGGACACCTTGCCCCAAGCTGTGAAGGTGTGGAAATGGCAAAAGTAATTCGCGCTTTTTTGGTGAAGTAAATTTATTATCTTACAATAAAAAAAACAGTCCCTCCACAAAGCGAAAGGACTGAATGTCAAATTATTAAATTTACCCCCTTAGGCGGTTCGCCGCCCGATAATATCTTGTAACATACGCTTTAGCGTGTGATTTTCACAGACTGAAGTCTATGTTACTTTGATAGTACAAAATTACAAGGTTTTTCATTGCTAACCAATAGCATTATTTGCTCAAAAATCGTGAGTAGGAATACTTAAAAATCAGACTTTATTGCCTTTTCGTATATTTTCACTTTTTCTAAGCAACTGAAGATTCTCCAAAACACTTAATCCTCCTTCCCCTGAATGTGGATGTAAAGGTTTGATATGGTCAATTTGAAAATCAGCCCTCTTCTTGCTTTTGAAACCAGTTTTAGCACAATGATAAAATCCATCTTTGTCTTTTGCTTTTGTATAAACACCCTCTACCAACTCTCGATAAAGTTGTGGATTATGATTTTTTATTTCATAGAGTGGCAGTTTGGTTATTTCCATTTCACCTTTTGTATCTTTAGGAGTTTTATTATTGGTTTTATACATATAGGAGTAGTGGGGGGATATTTTGCGAATAGCCAAATCAAGTTCTTCTATAAATGCGCGCAAATTCGATAGACCAAATAACACTTTCCAATGTTTCTGCTCTTTGTTCCAAATATCATCAATATATTCATCTTTCTTTGTTCCACCCAACTCTTTAT
The DNA here is from genome assembly GCA_025455345.1 of Thermoflexibacter sp. Lineage (GTDB taxonomy): Bacteria > Bacteroidota > Bacteroidia > Cytophagales > Thermoflexibacteraceae > Thermoflexibacter. The sequence goes on from JALOMS010000436.1 coordinate 2,611, forward strand.
CATATATATCTTTTGCTAATTTATCAATATCATACTTTTCTCTATCATTTAGTGGGATGAATTGAGGTTTTATTTCGTTTATAGAGTAGGCTTTAATAAGACTTTTTATATCCTCCTTGCGATAAGCCAATTCTTTACTCAATCCTAAAAAATAAAGCTCTTCTACCTCATTTGTTATCTCCTCTAATTTTTCTTGACTTAAGTTTTCATCTAAGCCCAACTCTGGTAGATTATCAATAAACTCATCATAGGCAGATTTTAGGTGGTCATATACCAAAACCTCTACATATTTTTCTTCATCCTCATCTTCCAAAGTTTCCAAATAAGAAGTCATGTAAATACCTAATGGAATACGTTGGATAAAATCAAGATTTTTCAACCCATGATTATCAATATCTCCATCCATCAATTTTGTAAATTCTTCTATTTTTTCAATAGAGATAAGACGAACAAGCCGAGATTGTGTTTCTGGTGATTTATCATTGAAATCTACATTTTCCTCTATGAAAAGCCTTTCAGGATTTACCCAAGAAACCTTGTCTTTCCATTCATCAATAAAACTAACAATATATGCTTCTTTTGTACCACCTGCTTTTTCCCCTCTTAATCCCCTGCCTATCATCTGTGTCATTAAAATAGTAGAGTTGGTAGGACGAGTAAGAAAAATAGTTTGCACCTTTGGCAAATCTGTTCCTTCAGTCAAAATATTGACGTTTATAAGTACATCAATTTCTCCATTTCTAAACCTTTCTATTGACTCTTCATTTTTCTTTGCAGAATTGGTGGTTACTGCTCCTTCATTAATATCATTTGAAATCACATAAGCAGATTTGATATGCTTTTCATTAAACAATGTATTCAAAGCAATGGCATTGTCTTGGTTTAGAGCAAAAACAATTGTTTGTTTGTATTTTCCCTTATGCTTAATGTAGTGGTCGACAATCTTGCTATTCCTATCTGCATTTTCAGCAATAGTTTTAGCTGTTTTCTCTCCTATTTTATCAAAATCTTTGTAACGTCTTGCAAGGTTTTGTATATCTTCTTCAGAAATTGCTTCTGCCATATTAAAACCTGTTTTTTCTTCCTCAAAAAGAGGGTCAGCTAAAATACCTTGCTGAATTAACTCTCGTAAATCTACTTTGGGGGGAATAATATCATCAATAAAAATTTTCTTCAAAAGTCCTTTTTCTGCTTCAGCAGTTCTGAAAGGAGTAGCCGTCAATCCCAAAATAGTTAGTTTTTTTACATTTTTTTTTAGCTTTTCAATTAGCTTTCTGTAAGTAGGAGCAGTAGCATGGTGGGCTTCATCTATCACTAAAAAAAGTTCACCATTGATTAGGTTATTGGGTTTTAGCCATCTATCTAATAACTGCTCAAAACTTGTATTCATACTATCTTTGCCAGATATGATAATATCATCTTTAGCTTCGATATGTACTGGCTTATGATGTTTAGGAAAACCTGATATAATCCTATAATTAAATTTTTTTACCTTTGGAAGAAGACTACTATAAGCACTTGATTTAAAAGTATTTAAAGCTTGTTCTAAAAGTGCGTGCCTATGTGCAATCCACAAAATTTTTTTATTTTTATCAATGGCATTTTTAAGTAACCAATGAACAGCAGTGTAAGTTTTCCCGCCTCCTGTGGGTATTACTACTAAACCTGCAAAATAATCTTTTGGATTTTCTTCAATTTTTGAATTTAGCCCTCGTAAGATTTTTTCTTGGTGTGGATATAACTTACGTGAGCTAATGCCTTGCTCTGTGGTAATCTGTCCATGAGCTTCACTTTGAACTTTTGGTATTTTAAGTGTTGTTTCCATTTTTGAGTTTTCTTGTTTTTTAAGTTTGAAAGTAATAGATTTTGATATTTTTAGCTCAGTAAAACTCCATTCTTCTTCTGCTTCTGCATAAGCCTCAATACCATATTTTGCCAATAGTTCATTGATTAAATCTAAACTTTTTTGACTTCTCTTTTTAAGCCCAAAACTGCGTAAAAAAGTTGAATACTTTCTCCATAAAGATTTATTAGGGCGTGCTTCTATTTCAGCCTTTAATTCTGCTATGACTTTTTCATATTCTTTCATAAACATAAAATTGGGAAATGTTTTAAAAAGTAGTATGAAAAAA
>JALOMS010000437.1 GCA_025455345.1 Thermoflexibacter sp.
GCCCAAAATCTAAGTCCCGTAGGGACGGTACAAATATTTGTTAATGAAATAGTTACGTCCCTACGGGACTTATGCGTTGTGCTAAAATTCCATTTTCTATAAATATATCGTCCCAGACTGGAAGTCCCCAATGGGACTTTAATACAAAGAACGCTTAGAAAAGTTAAATTACTTACTTACTTATGCTTAGATGACAATCTTTATCTTCATCACCGTAAATGCGATACAATGCACTACCTTTAAGATTCAGTATGTTCACTCATTGCTTATGCCTTTCAAACGCATCTCGACCTGCCGTTTTCAGCCTACCATAAATATCAGAACCTCCATTACCTGAAATATAGTCTTGTTTGAGTTTGGCAATGAGTGGGTCTTTGATACCTATTTGGTCTATCAAGGCAAATGCTTCTGAGAGATTTGCTTCGTCTATCAATGCTATAAATTTTTTTAATTCAGTAGAAACAAACCTATCTTCCTCATTGACATTTAAGAAGGCTAACAAATCTTCTACTTTGAGGAGTTGCCCATCTTTGGCTCTGACATTGGGGTTTTGGTCGCTGTGCTGGGCTTGGAGTTTCTTCAAATCTACATAGCTTTTCCCATCAATAGACACCCATTCTTTGATGTCGCTTTCTTCGTTATGAATGTCTTTGAACTCATTGCGGATTTTGTCTAAGAGAGATTTGCGCTCACTACCGAAAACCTGAATAGTAACTTCTTTTTGCTTATCAGAATGAATCAATGCTTGGGTTTTGTCTGCTTGCTTGATGATGACTCCATAGCGCCACATCTCACGCACATCTGCCAAGTAGGAGGTTCTCACGATGAAACTTTGCAAAATGCCCTCGTGCAAATACTCGTGGGAATAGCGGAAAAACAAAGCCTCTTTGCCTTCCCAATCATCTAAAATATCCTTGACATCTTTGGGCATTTGGTCGCTCAGAAGCGCAGGAGCTACATACCAGCGTTCCTCAAAAGGCAAATATCCTTTTTCCTTGTCTTTGACTTCAAAACAAATCTCGCAGTTTTGCATAAAGCCTATGAAGGTTTCCTGCTCAGCAATGTCATAATCTTTCCAGGCCACCGCCAAATCACCTACTTGGAATTTGCCTTTCTTTTCTTTTTTTAACTTAGCATAAATGTCATCTTTGCGTTTAAATACGGCATAAACGGCATCTATTGCCCACTTTTGGTCTAAAATAATTTTGTTCTCAAATCGGTTTTCGTGGTAAAAAAAGACACCCGCACTGTGGAAAAAGCGCAATAGCGTTTCTATTCTGTTGTCTTCTAAACCCTTATCCACACAGATTTGCGTAAACTCTCCCAAAGAAAGCGTTTTTTTGTCTTTCTCTTCCTTTTGCAAGCGTTGTAGCTCTTGCTGCACCGCATACCACTTTTGCGGGATAGGAGCGCGCACGTCTTCCATTTCTGCCAAGATTTCCGCCATTTTCCTTTTGAGGTCTTTGAGATTATTCTTGGTCTTTGTATCATCAGTGCAGTGAATGTGCAGTTCTTCTTTGATGTTATAGTCTTTTGGGGGGCGGAAGCTATCTGACAAAGACGCATTTTTCTTGGGGTGTAGGTCTATCTTATTCTGTACGAGCAAGACAGGGCTATTCCCACTCAGGGTTTTGATAAAGTCGAGCCAATAGGGGAGCTTGTGATTGGGTGTTTTTGAGCCATCTTTCTCTATAAAATGAGGATCCTCCTCTGTTTTTGTATCCCAAAGCAAGCAAAAAAGGGCAGAAGTACGCATAAATAGGCGGTGGGTGGCATGGTAGATGTGCTGACCACCAAAATCCCAAAGGTTTACGGCAAAGGGCGCACTTTCCTCTTCGGCAGGCAAGGAAAAATGCTCAATGAGAATGCCGTCCGTAGAGTCGTGTACGGGATTAAAGGGCTTGCCCAAGAGGTGATTTGCCAGATTGGTCTTGCCTACGCCTCCGTTCCCAACCAAGAGGAGCTTCACCGCTCTATTATACACAGGACTATCGCCCAAGTCTGCAAAGTAGTAGCGCAAATCTTCAAGACAGTTTGAATACTCATCATCTCCCAGAATTTCTTTTCTGATATTTTTAAGAGGATTGCCATACAAGTACAATTTCTCCAACTGAGGGAAATTTGCCAAAAAAGCAGGGGTAAAAGTATGGATTTGATTTCCTCTTAAATACAAGGATTGTAAAGCAGTGAGCTTTTCCAAAAAGCAAATATCACTAATTTGATTTTCACTTAAATCTAAGTATTGTAAAGCCGTGAGCTTTTCCAAAAAGTGATAATCCGTAATTTGATTGGAACTTAAATGTAAGGATTGTAAAGCCGTGAGCTTTTCCAAAAAGCGAATATCCGTAATTTTATTCCAACTTAAATTTAAGGATTGTAAAGCCGTGAGCTTTTCCAAAAAGCGAATATCACTAATTTGATTGGAACTTAAATTTAGGGTTTGTAAAGCCGTGAGGTTTTCCAAAAAGCGAATATCCGTAATTTGATTGAAACCTAAATATAAGGTTTGTAAAGCAGTGAGGTTTTCTAAAAAGCGAATATCACTAATTTGATTGGAACTTAAATTTAGGGATTGTAAAGCCGTGAGCTTTTCCAAAAAGCGAATATCACTAATTTGATTTCTACTTAAATCTAAGTTTTGTAAAGCGGTGAGTTTTTCCAAAAAACGAATCTCACTAATGCGATTGTAACTTAAAGATAAGGATTGTAAAGCAGTGAGTTTTTCCAAAAAGCGAATCTCACTAATTTGATTTCTACTTAAATCTAATTTTTGTAAAGCAGTGAGGTTTTCTAAAAAGGAAATATCACTAATGCGATTGTCTCTTAAATCTAAGGATTGTAAAGCAGTGAGTTTTTCCAAAAAGCGAATCTCACTAATTTGATTGTGCCTTAAATCTAAGGATTGTAAAGCAGTGAGTTTTTCCAAAAAGCTATAATCACTAATGCGATTGTAACTTAAATCTAAGGATTGTAAAGCCGTGAGATTTTCTAAAAAGGAAATGTCCTTATCTGAAATGGTATCAAACAAGTACAAGGTTTTGAGTTGGGGAAGCTCGCTTAGTTTTGCTAATTCCTTACCTGTGAGCTTATTAGATGCTCCTTCATTTTTAGTTTCTTGCCATTCTTGCTTTTCATCATAATACATACCTCCCAGATTTAGGCTTTCCAAGTGCGTGAGGGCGAGGAGTTCGTCGGGCAGGGTGGAGAGTCCGCACTTGCCCAAGTCTAAGTAGGGGTCTTGGGTGCATAGGTTTTCTTTGATGAGTTGTAGGGCAAGGGTGGACATGGTGTTGGATTGGGGTGGTTTGTGTTTTTTTTATGATATATAACTTTCGCAAATAAATTTATATAAATAATTGTTTATCAACCACTAAGACACTAAATCACGAAGAAATTTAAAAAATACACCTAAAAAACTTAGTGTGGGACACCCCGTGTCTTTGTGTCTTAGTGGTTAAAATCAGTCGCAACGGCGAACCGTCACAACAGCGAACTGTAAGTTAAATTAAGCAAGATATCTAATAAAAGTATTGTTGTTATTCGTTTCTGCAGTTGATTGCACTTGCGAAAATGAAAATTTTTTGTGGGAAATGCAAGTGTTTTTTTAGCTTTGTGGGGTTTAACCACTGTTAGGGTCTGCGACCACTAATAGGGTGAGGGCTGAATGTCAATAAAGGATAGGAACTTTCGCACCGCTCAAAAGCCCCACAAAGGCGAAAGTTGCTAAGAGCCATGAAGTAATTGGGAAAATTAAAATTTTATTCAAAATTATTTGTAGCTTTGCATGGGTACTTAAGCCTCGAAACACATCAACTCACACAGCTTGCTGGATTTATTAATATTGCAAAAACTCCAAAGAAATAACAAAATATGAGTATTTCAGTAAATATCAATGAGGCTCTCAAAGCCATCAAAGAAAATCTCTTGCGTACTTCTCTTACTGCCGCCATTGTAGCGATAGGTATTACTGCCTTGGTCGGGATTTTGACGGCGATAGATGGCATACAATACTCGATTAGCTCAGGTTTGTCTGACTTAGGTGCAAATAGCTTTGATATAAAAGATTTTAGCCGTGGCGGAAGGCGAAATCGCGGAGGCATAGTAGAGACGACCAAACAGCCTATCAGCTATAACCAAATCAAAGAATACAAAGAGCGATTTCCCTTGAGCGCGACCATCAGTATTTTTTCAGATGTTTCAGGGTCTGCCGAAGCCAAGTATGGCTCTAAAAAAACCAATCCTAATATCCCTGTTAGGGCAATAGACGAGAATTATTTGACAGTCAAAGCCTATAATATAAACAAAGGACGTAGTTTTTCTTCTGTGGAAATTCGCAATGGAAGTTATGTGTGTATCATTGGAACAGAAATCACCAAGACCTTATTTGACAAAGAAGACCCAATCAACAAGGGCATTACCGTTGGTGGGACTCACTACAAGGTCATCGGAGTATTGGAAGAGGAAAGCTCTATTGGGGGTTCGGGGATTAACCGCATGGTACTCATTCCCTTACAGACGGGCGTAGCAGTATCCGCAGGTCGCAGACTCTATTTTACGGCGATTAACTATATCAAAGACCCTACTAAGATTAATTACAGCATGGGCGAGGCGGAGGGTCTGATGCGCCAAATTCGCGAAGACCGCTTAGGGGAAAAGTCTTCTTTTGAAATCGCCCGAAGCGAATCTTTAGCAAGTTCTTTGGAAGAAACTTCTGGTACGTTGAGGATTGGTGGCGG